>CAXAYM010000061.1:0-9979 GCA_963973175.1 uncultured Arenimonas sp. | reverse complement strand
GTTGGAATCTTCATCGACCAACGCGCAGGATACCGGCAAACAACCGGAGCCCCTGAATGCCCACCGACCGTCCCGTCGCCCTGGTCACCGGCGCCGCCAAGCGCGTCGGCGCCGTGATCGCCCGCCGCCTGCACGCCGCCGGCTTCGACCTTGCCCTGCACCACCGCCACTCCGCCGACGCCATGGCGGCGCTGGTGGCGGACCTCGAAGGCGCGCGCGCCGGCAGCACGCTGGTGCTGCAGGCCGAGCTGGCCGACCCGGCCGCGCCCGGGGCGCTGGTGCAGGCGGTGCAGGCCCGCTTCGGGCGGCTCGACGCGCTGGTGAACAACGCCAGCAGTTTCCGGCCCACGCCGGTCGGCGAGGCGACGCCGGCGGACTGGGACGAGTTGTTCGCATCCAATGCCCGGGCGCCGTTTTTCCTGGCCCAGGCCGCGGCGCCGCTGCTGCGCGAGGCGGGTGGCGCCATCGTCAACCTGGGTGACATCTACGGCGAACGCCCCCTGCCCGCGCACACGATCTACTGCATGGCCAAGGCGGCGCTGCTGATGATGACCCAGTCGCTGGCGCGCGAACTGGGCCCCGAGGTGCGTGTGAACGCAGTGGCCCCGGGCGCCGTGCTGTGGCCGGAAACGGGCAAGGCCGAGCATGAGAAGCAGGCGATGCTGGCGGCGACCGCGCTCGGCCGCGCCGGCGAACCCGACGACGTGGCCGAAGCGGTGCGCTGGCTGATCCAGGACGCGCGCTACACTACCGGCCAGGTCGTCCGCGTCGATGGCGGCCGCTCGCTTAATCTCTGATCCGCGGCGAATCTGTAGGAGCGCCTTCAGGCGCGAATCTCTTCTTTGCCGAAGGCAAAGGCAAAAGATTCGCGCCTGAAGGCGCTCCTACAAATGGGGATTACTTCGGGCGGAAGGCGGCCTGGAGCTCGCCGCCGGCGAAGCCCTCCGGGGCCTGGCCGTCCATCGCGTAGCGGTACACCGCCGCCGAGTAGATGCCCGACAGCGCCGCCTGGAAGACCGCCACGCCCGCCACCGCGATGATGCCGATCACCGCCGCCACGATGGCCAGCTTCGGGCCGCCCAGCATCGCCGCGCCGAACACCATGGCGATCGCCAGCACCACCACAGCGGTGGTGATCAGGCCGAACGCGAAGTTGATGCCGACGTTGCCGACGACGTTTTCGCCCCAGGTGCGCTTGAGCAGCGTGACGCTTTCCTTCACCGCATCGATCGGCCCGACGTCGCGCGTCACCAGCACCGGCACCACCAGGAAGGTCGCGAAGGTCCAGGCCATGCCGATCATGTTGATGATGATCCGGCCCAGGCCGCCGGCCTTTTCGCCCAGGGACTTGAGCACGAGGCCGACGGTGGCGGCGATGGCCGCGTAGCCCAGGATCACGCCGAACTTCGAGCGCGCGATGCGCAGGCCGTCGGCCACGGTCGGGTCGCCGCCCTCGAGGCGGATCATCGCCGCGCCGACCAGCGCCGTGTTGAAGAAGAAGATCACGAAGTACTGGGTGACGTAGAACAGGAACAGCATCACGAAGCCCAGCGGCCCGATGTCGCCGCCCTCGAGCAGGCGCAGGCCCAGCACCGGCACCATGAAGGTCGCGGCCACCAGCAGGGTGGCGATGCCGGAAATCACCGGGAACAGCAGCAGTTCCTTGTCGCTGCGCAGGACGCCTGCGCTGGCCTTGACCAGGTGCCAGCTGCGCGAAATCTTGTCGAACATGGTGCCGCCCTCCCCGAATGACAGCCCGATTATGCGGGGTTGCTGCAGCGCCGCAAGGCCGGAAGTCACCCCCGCCCTGCCGCGGCCTCAGGGCGCGGCGGCCAGGTCCAGCGCGTCACGCTGCGGCGGGCGCGCGCTTTCCGGGTGCATCGCCCAGAGCGCGGCCAGCGTGCGGCCATCGCCGGGCACCACGTGCCGCGGGGCGATGTCGGCCAGGGGCTTGAGCACGAAGGCGAACTGCAGCTCGGGTCGCGGCAGCTTGAGGTTGCCGGGGCCTTCAAGCACCAGGTCGTCGTAGAAGACGATGTCGATGTCGAGCGGCCGGCTGGAGAAGCGCGGACCGCTCCGGTCGCGGCCGAACCGGTCCTCGAGCGCGTGCAGCCAGTCGTTGAGTTCGATCGGCGACAGCCCGGTCCGGAGGATCGCGGCGGCGTTGAGGAAATCCGGGCCATCGAAACCCACCGCCGGCGTGCGGTAGACCGGCGAAAAGACCACGTCGCCGAACTCTTCGCGCAGGGCGCGGGCGGCGCCGGCCAGGTTTTCGGCCGGCGACTGGTTGCTGCCCAGGCTCAGCCAGGCGGTGCTCACGCGGGGCGCTGGCGCTCGATGATCACGCCCACGGCGCGCGAACCGCGCACCGCGCCGGGTTTTGCCAGCTTCAGGCGCACGTGCCGCACGCCGAATTCATCCAGGATGATCGCGGCGCAGCGTTCGGCCAGCGACTCGACCAGGCCGAAGTCCGATTCGGACACGAACTGGATCAGGCGCTTGCTGACGGCCTTGTAGTCGAGCGTGTCCTTGATGTCGTCGGTCGCGGCCGGGCCGGTGTTGTCGAAGGCCATCTCGATGTCGAACACGACCGGCTGGCGGATCTTGCGCTCCCAGTCGTATATGCCGATGACGCACTCGATTTCGAGGGCTTCGATGAAAACCTTGTCCACGGGGTCTCCCGATAAAAGATTCGCGCCTGAAGGCGCTCCTACAGGCGGGTGGGTTTGACGACTTGCAAGCTTGCCATGTCCCAGCGTGGCGTCACGGTGACGACGGGGGCCTCGTGCTGGCCGGCCTGCAGGCGCAGCGCGCCGGCGAAGGCGATCATCGCGCCGTTGTCGGTGCAGAAGGCCGGGCGCGGGAAGCAGACCCGGGCGCCGCGCTTGCCGGCCAGCGCATGCAGGCGTTCGCGCAGGCGGACATTGGCGCCGACGCCGCCGGCCACCACCAGGGTGCGGGCGCCGGTCTGGTCGAGCGCGCGCTGGCACTTGATCGCCAGGGTCTCGACCACGGCATCCTCGAAACCGCGGGCGATGTCGGCGCGGGTTTCCGGCGTCTGGTCCGAGGCCTGCCAGGCCAGCAGCACCTGGGTCTTGAGGCCCGAAAAACTGAAGTCCAGTCCGGGCCGGTCGGTCATCGGGCGGGAGAAGGTGAAAACGCCGGGTCGGCCGGATTCGGCCAGGCGGGCGAGCTCGGGGCCGCCCGGATAGGGCAGGCCCATCATCTTGGCGGTCTTGTCGAAGGCCTCGCCGGCGGCGTCGTCCAGGGTTTCGCCCAGCAGGCGGTAGTCGCCGACGGCGGCCACTTCCACCAGCTGGGTGTGGCCGCCCGAGACCAGCAGGGCCACGAAGGGCGGCTCCAGGCCCGGGTCCTCCAGCAGCGGGGCCAGCAGGTGGCCTTCCATGTGGTGGACGCCCACGGCCGGCCGGTCCAGGGCCCAGGCCAGGGCCCGGCCGGTGGCGGCGCCGACCATCAGCGCGCCGACCAGGCCGGGGCCGGCGGTATAGGCGACGCCGTCGAGCTCGGCCGGGGACAGGCCGGCCTCGGCCAGGACCTGGCGGACCAGGGGCAGCAGCTTGCGCACGTGGTCGCGGCTGGCCAGCTCGGGCACCACCCCGCCGTATTCGGCGTGCAGGGCGATCTGGCTGAACAGCGCGTGCGCGAGCAGGCCGCGGTCGGTGTCGTACACCGCCACGCCGGTCTCATCACAGCTGGTTTCGATACCCAGGACGCGCATGTGCCTGTTTTTCGGGGCCTTTGGACCCGGATTCAAGGGAAATTCCGGGTCTGGCTTGCCTGCCGGCCCGGGACCCGCGTATCATACGCGGCTCGCCGGCGTTGCCGTGCGACATCCATAGATCCCAGGAATCGAACATGCCGTCTGTCAAAGTCCGCGAAAACGAGCCGTTTGAGTTTGCGCTGCGTCGCTTCAAGCGCACTTGCGAGAAGGCCGGCGTCCTCGCCGAGACCCGCAAGCGCGAGTACTACGAGAAGCCGACCCAGGAGCGCAAGCGCAAGGCCGCCGCCGCGGTGAAGCGCCAGCTGCGTCGCAGCTCGCGCGACGTCACCAAGCGCCAGCGCCTTTACTGAGCCGCGTTGCTTGCCAGAAAGCCGGCACGCGCGAGCGTGGCCGGCTTTTTGTGTTTCTGGCGCCAAGCCGGCGCCCTGATCGCCTGACCCCCGGAGAACCCCGATGAGCCTCAAGACCCAGCTGACCGAAGACATGAAGGCTGCGATGAAGTCCGGCGACAAGGATCGCCTGGGCGTTATCCGGCTGATCCTGGCCGCGATCAAGCAGAAGGAAGTCGACGAACGCGTCGAGATGACCGACCCGCTGGTGCTGGCCGTGCTGGAGAAGATGGTCAAGCAGCGCAAGGATTCGATCAGCCAGTACGAAGGCGCCGGTCGCGAGGACCTGGCCGCCGTGGAGCGTTACGAGCTGGGCGTGCTCGAGGCCTACCTGCCCGAGAAGATGTCCGAGGCCGAGATCCAGGCCGCCGTCGACGCCGCCAAGGCCGAGACCAATGCGTCGGGCCCGGCCGACATGGGCAAGCTGATGGCCGCGCTCAAGCCCCGCCTGGCCGGCAAGGCCGACATGGGCCTGGTCTCCCAGCTGGTCAAGAAGTCCCTGGCCGGCTGACGCCCCACCCCGTGGCATCCTAGGCGTCCATGGCCCGCATCCCCGACGCCTTCATCGACGACCTGCTCGCCCGGACGGACATCGTCGAGGTGGTGGGCTCGCGCGTGCCGCTCAAGCGGCAGGGGCGCGAGTATTCGGCGCGGTGTCCCTTCCACGACGAACGCTCGCCTTCGTTCACGGTGTCGCCGACCAAGCAGTTCTACCACTGCTTCGGCTGCGGGGCGCACGGCACCGCGATCAGCTTCCTGATGAACTACGACCGCCTCGAGTTCCTCGACGCGGTCGAGGAACTGGCCAAGCGCGTGGGCATGGAGGTGCCGCGGGATACCCGCCAGCGCAACGAGTCGGGTGAATCGCGGGATCTGTACCTGGCCGTCGATGCCGCCGCGAAATTCTTCCAGCAGCAGCTGCAGGGCAGCCCGAAGGCGCGGGCCTACCTGGAACGCCGCGGCGTGGATGCCGAAAACCAGGCGCGTTTCGGCATCGGCTACGCGCCCGACGGCTGGGAAGGCCTGAAGTCGGCCCTGGGCACCGACGAGCGCCGGCTGGCGCTGCTGGAGAAGGTCGGCCTGTTCTCGCGCAACGATGCCGGTCGCGTCTACGACAAGTTCCGCGACCGCGTGATGTTCCCCATCCACGACCGCCGCGGTCGCGTGATCGCCTTCGGCGGCCGCGTGCTGGAGAAGGACGACGGCCCCAAGTACCTCAACTCCCCCGAAACCCCGCTCTTCCACAAGGGCCGCGAACTCTACGGCCTGTGGCAGGTGCGCCAGGCGCACGCGAAGATCCCGCGGCTGATCGTCGTCGAGGGTTACATGGACGTGGTGGCGCTGTTCCAGTTCGGCGTCAACACCGCCGTCGCCACCCTGGGCACCGCGACCACGCCCGACCACGCAGAGCTGCTTTTCCGCAACGCGGCCGACGTCTATTTCTGCTTCGACGGCGACCGCGCCGGCCGGGGCGCCGCATGGAAGGCGCTCGAGTCGGTGCTGCCGCGCATGCGCGACGGCCGCCAGGCGTTTTTCCTGTTCCTGCCCGAAGGCGAGGACCCGGACAGCATCGTGCGCAAGGAAGGCGCCGCCGGCTTCGACGCGCGGCTGGCGCAGGCGACGCCGCTGTCGGAGTTCTTCTTCAACGAACTGTCCAAGGACGTGAACCTGGCCGGCATGGAGGGCAAGGCGCGCCTGGCCGAACGGGCCAAGCCGCTGATCGCCGGCATTCCCGACGGCGCCTTCCTCGACCTGATGAAGCAGCGCCTGACCGAACTCACCGGCGTCGGCCAGCGCGCGCCGGCCGCCGAACCCACGCGCCCCACTCCGTCCATGCGCGGCAGCCGCGGCGGCGCGCCGGCGCCAAAACGCAGCCTGGTGCGCACCGCGATCGCCCTGCTGCTGCAAAAGCCCACGCTGTCCGAGGCCATCGAGCCGCCCTACCGCTTTGCGGTGCTGCGCCAGCCCGGCATCCCGCTGCTGGTGGAGCTGCTGGAGCTGGTGCGCCACCGCCCGGGCATCACCACCGGCGCGGTGCTGGAACACTTCGCCGACCGCGAGGAAGAACCGGCGCTGCAGAAACTCGCGCTGCAGGGTTTCCCCGGCGAAGAGGCCGCCTGGCGCCATGAACTGGTCGATGCGCTGGCCCAGCTCGACCGCCAGGTCAGCCAACAGCGTGTCGATGAACTGCAGGCACGCATCCGCGAGGTCGGCATGTCCGGCCTGTCCGACCACGAAAAGGCGGAGCTGCGGGAACTGCACGCCGCCCCGCGATAGGAGATCCCATGGCTGCCGACACCAGCGCCCCCGAACTCGCCCCGAGCCTGGAACGACTGGCCACGGAGATGCAGGCCTGGCTCGCCTACCTGCCGCTGCTGGCGGTCGCGCTGGTCGTGGTGCTGCTGGCCTGGCTGCTGGGCGGCTGGCTGTCGCGGCGTGACCTGGTGGGCCGGGTCGCGCGCAGGAACCCCTTCATGCAGGACCTGGCCCGCACCACCGTGCGCTGGGTGGTGCTGGTGGCCGGCCTGCTGGTCGCGCTGGAGATCCTCAACGCCACGGCGCTCGTGGGCGCGGTGCTGGGCACGGCTGGCGTGCTGGGCGTGGCCCTGGGTTTTGCCTTCAAGGACATCCTGGAGAACTACCTGGCCGGCCTGCTGATGAGCCTGCGCCAGCCCTTCGCGCCGCGCGACCACGTGGTGATCGACGGCAACGAGGGCGTGATCGTCGCACTGACCTCGCGCGCGACCATCCTGATGACCCTCGACGGCAACCACCTGCGGCTGCCCAATGCGCTGGTCTTCCGCGGCGTCACGCTCAACTACACGCGCAACCCGAGCCGCCGCTTCCAGTTCGACGTCGGCGTGGGCGTCAACGAAGACCTCGTCAGGGCCCAGTCCCTCGGCAGGGACGCCATGGCCGGGGTCGATGGCGTGATGGCCGACCCGCCGACGCGCGCCCAGGTGATGGCCCTGGACGACTCGAGCGTGAAGGTGCGCTATTTCGGCTGGGTGGACCAGCGCAGCCACGACTACGGGCTGGTGATGAGCGAGGCGATCCGCAGCGTGAAGCTGGCGCTGGAACGTGGCGGCATCGACATGCCCGAGCCCATCTACCGCGTGCAGCTCAGCGAGAGGCCCGCTGCGGTGCCGGTGCCGGCACCCTCGCCGGGGCGTCCGTCCTCCGAACCGGTCCCGTCGCCGACGGCGACGGATGCCGCGCAAGCGGCCGTGGATACCCGCCTGCGCCCCGAGCTCGACCCACAGATTGATCAGGAACAGCGGGAAACCGGCCGGGAAGACCTGCTCGACTCCAACGCACCGCGCGAGTAACCCGCCGGAATTTCGGGGTTTCACCCGGCATGCACCCGCCGCGGGGCGGGGACGCTATCCTCGGGGCCTGACCACACCGGGGAACCCACGCATGCGCTTGATCGCAATGATGCTCACCGCGGCCCTGCTGGCGCCGCCCGTCCTGGCCCAGTCCCGCCCCGACGCCGCGGACGAAGTGAAGCGGATCGATGCCGGCAACCGCGTCAGTGAAAACCTGCCCGAGGTGCCGGCCGAGCTGGTCGAGCGTCTCAACCGCTACCAGAACACCCGCGGCGCGAGCTTCTCCGGCTGGCTGCCCGACGGCAGCCTGGCGATCAGCACCCGTTTCGGCGAAACCAGCCAGGTGCACCGCGTGAGCGAGCCGCTGGGCATGCGCGAGCAGATCACCTTCTACAACGAACCCCTGTCGGCCGTGACCACCACGCCGGGCCGCAACGGCTTCGTCTTCGGCAAGGACGTGGGTGGCTCCGAGTTCTGGCAGCTGTTCTGGTACGACCTGGACGCGCGCGACGCGACGATGCTCACCGACGGCGGCCGCAGCCAGAATGCCGGCCCGCTGTTCTCACCCGATGCCAGCCAGCTGGCCTGGGCCAGCACCGCGCGCAACGGCACCGACTACGACATCTGGGTCCGCGACCTGGCCACCGGGGAATCGCGCATCGTGCTGCAGGAAGGCGGCATGTGGCGGCCGGCGGACTTCTCGCCCGACGGCAAGCGCCTGCTGGTGATGAAGTACGTCTCGATCAACGAGGCCTACCCGGGCGAAGTGGACCTGGACACCGGCAAGCTGCGCCTGTTCCCGGTCGATGGCGGCAAGGCGGGCTTCAGCGCCTTCGTCTACGGGCCGGACGGCCGCAGCGTGTATTACGTCTCCGACGAGGAGCGCGAATTCCAGACCCTGCGCCACCACGACCCGCGCGGCGGCGCCCCGACCCTGGTGAGCGGCCACATCCCCTGGAACGTGACCGACCTGGACATCGCGCCGGACGGTAGCCACCTGGCCTATGCCACCAACGAAGACGGCATCAGCAAGCTGCACGTGCTGAGCCTGCCGGGGCATGAAGAAGTCGCGATGCCGGAGCTGCCGGTGGGCGTGATCGGCAGCTTCGGCTTCTCCCCCGACGGCAAGCAGCTGGCGCTGACGCTCAACAGCGCGACCTCGCCCAGCGACGTCTACGTGGTGGACCTCGGCGGCGGCGAGCTGGTGCGCTGGACCCGCAGCGAAGTGGGCGGCCTGGACGCGTCGCGCTTCCGCGCCCCCGAACTGGTGCGCTTCCCCACCTTCGATGAGGTGGACGGCAAGCCGCGCACGATTCCCGCCTTCTACTACCGCCCCGAAGGCGACGGCCCCTTCCCGGTGGTCGTGAGCATCCACGGAGGCCCGGAATCGCAGGCCTTCCCGACCTTCAACCCGACCACGCAGTTCCTGCTCAACGAACTCAAGGTAGCGGTGCTGGTGCCGAACGTGCGCGGCTCGGCGGGTTACGGCAAGACCTACCTGCAGCTCGACAACGGCCTGCTGCGCAAGGATTCGGTGAAGGACATCGGTGCGCTGCTCGACTGGATCGCCACCCGGCCCGAGCTCGACGAAGACCGTGTCGGCGTGATGGGCGGCAGCTACGGCGGCTACATGGTGCTGGCCTCGATGGTGGACTACCCCGAGCGCATCCGCGCCGGCATCGACGTGGTCGGCATCTCCGACTTCGGCACCTTCCTGAAGAACACCGAGGACTACCGGCGCGACCTGCGCCGCGCCGAATACGGCGACGAGCGGCTGCCGGAAATGAAGGCCTTCCACGACCGCATCGCGCCGCTCAACAACGCCCACCGGATCACGTCACCGCTGTTCGTGGCCCAGGGTTACAACGACCCGCGCGTGCCCTGGACCGAGGCCGAGCAGATCGTGAAGGCAGTGCGCGGCAACGGCGGCGAGGTCTGGTACCTGATGTTCAAGGACGAAGGCCACGGCTTCCGCAAGAAGGGCAACAGCGACTACTTCGGCGCGGCGGCGATGCTGTTCTGGCAGCAGCACCTGCTGGCCGAGTGAGTTACTGCGGCACGAACTCCAGGGTCTGCGCGGCTGCCATCACGGGGCCGCGCAGCAGCCAGTGGTCGGCCAGCAGGAAGGCGAACAGCACCATCAGGTAGACGATCGAGTAGCCGAAGACCTTCATCGCGTACAGCTCCGACGGCGGGTCCAGCAGCCGGATCGCGTACCACAGGAAAACCAGCCCCAGCACCAGCGCCCCACCCAGGTAGAACACGCCGCTCATGCCGGCGACGTAGGGCAGCACCGTCACCACCAGCAGCAGCACGGTGTAGAACAGGATCTGCCAGCGCGTGTAGGTGACGCCGTAGACCACCGGCAGCATCGGGATCAGCGCCTTGGCGTAGTCGTCGCGGCGGAAGATCGCCAGCGCCCAGAAGTGCGGCGGCGTCCAGACGTAGATGATCAGCACCAGCAGCAGCGCATGGTCGTAATGCAGCGGCGCGCCAGCCAGGCCCCAGAAGGACACGCC
>CAXAYM010000060.1:0-10019 GCA_963973175.1 uncultured Arenimonas sp. | reverse complement strand
CTGCCATGCCCTCGCGGAAGCAGCCGGGGTCCTTCATGAAGACCGTGCACTCGGCCAGGGCGTCGGCCTTGCCGCCGAAGCCGCCGATGCGCTCGATGCCGCGTATGAAGCCGGCCTTGAACTGGGTGCGAGCCTGTTCGAGTTCGGCCTGGGTCGGCCCGTCGGCGAGCAGTCGCGCCATTTCCTCTTCGATGGCCTTTTCGACCACGGCCGGGTCCACGCCCTGCTTCACGTCGGCCTGCACGTAGAACATGCCGCCCAGCTGGGAGCCCCAGGCCGAGGTCGACACACGGTCGGCGATCTTGTCGCCGTGCACCAGGCGCTTGTCCAGGCGGGAGGCACGCGAACCGCCCAGCACCTGCGACAGCAGCTGCAGGCGCTCGACGTCGGCGTTGCCGAATTCGGCGATGTTCCAGGTGCGGTAGATGCGGGTCTGCGGCACGCGGTCGGTGAACTCATCGCGCGTGGACGTGTTGCGCGGCGCCGGGTCGACCGCCGGCTGCGCCAGGGTCGGGCCCGCCGGGATGTCGCCGAAATACCGGGTGGCCTTTTCCTTCGCCGTTTCCAGGTCGATGTCGCCGGCCAGCACCAGCACGGCGTTGTTCGGGCCGTACCAGGACTTGAAGAAACGCCGCACGTCCTCGAGCGAGGCGGCGTTGAGGTCGCTCATCGAACCGATCACCGGCCAGCGGTAGGGATGGCCTTCGGGGTAGCTGGCCTTGAGCAGGCGCTCGAAGACCTGGCCGTAGGGCTGGTTTTCGCCCTGGCGCTTTTCATTCTGGACGACGCCGCGCTGTTCATCCAGGACCTCCTGGCTGACGGCGCCGAGGAAGTGGCCCATGCGGTCGGACTCCATCCACAGCGCCATGTCCAGCGCCGTGGTCGGCACGTTCTGGAAGTAGTTGGTGCGGTCGGAATTGGTGGTGCCGTTCTGGTTGGTCGCGCCGACCAGCTCGAAGGGCGTGAAGAACTCGCCTTCGTGGTTTTCGCTGGACTGGAACATCAGGTGTTCGAACAGGTGCGCGAAACCGGTCCGGCCCGGCAGTTCGTTCTTGGAACCCACGTGGTACCAGATGTTGACCGCGACGATCGGCGCCTTGCGGTCGGTGTGCACCACCACGCGCAGGCCATTGGGCAGGGTGAACTGCTCGAAGGGGATGTCGGCCTTCACGGCACTGTCGGCGGTCGCGGCCGGTTCGCTGGCGTACACCGGCGAAAGCGCCGCTGCGGCGAAGCCGAGGGCGAGGACCAGCGCGCGCAGGCGCGGTTGACGGGTCTGGATCATGCGTGGGTTCCTGTGGAAAACGGGTCCGGGCGGCGCTCATGCAAGGCCCGGGGGTCACGAATCCTAGCCTGCCTTGACGGGCCATACACTAGGCCGGAGGCCATAGTCGGAGGCATGGACGTGAACAGAGCGCGAATCGTCGTCATCACCGGGGCCAATCGCGGCCTGGGCCTGGAGTTCACGCGGCAGCTGCTGGCACGCGGCGACCGCGTGGTCGCGGGCTGCCGCCAGCCCGGCCACGCCGATGCCCTCACCGCGCTTGCCGGCGAGTTCCCGGGACACGTGCACGTGGCGCCGCTGGATGTCGGGGACGCGCGTTCCCGCGCCGCGTTCGTGGCGGAGATCGAAGCGAGCCACGAGGTCGTCGACCTGCTGGTGAACAACGCCGGCGTGCTTGCGCGCGGCGAGCGTTTCGGCCACCTCGATGCCGCGGTGCTCGAACACACGCTGCGCGTGAACACCGTCGCGCCGCTGATGCTGGCGCAGGCGCTGGCACCGCTGCTGGCCCGGGGCCAGCGGCCGCGGGTCTTCAACATCTCCTCGCGCATCGGCTCCATGGCCCTTGCGAACGCCTTCGGCACGCCGAGTTACGCCATCAGCAAGACGGCGCTGAACATGGTCACGGTGCAGCTGGCCCGCGCGCTCAATCCGCAAGGCATCGGCGTGCTGGCGGCCAGTCCGGGCTGGGTGCGCACGGAGATGGGCGGCGACAAGGCGCCGGTGACCGCCAGCGAGTCGGTGCACGACCTGCTCGAAATGCTCGACCGCCGCCAGGACCTTGGCGCCGGCGAGTTCGTCGATCGCAACGGCGCACCGCTGCCATGGTGACCGGCATCCGGCTGCTCGTTACTGTCCTGGCGCTGGCGCCCCTGCCGGCACTGGCCGCACTGGGCTTCCAGGAGGCGGCGGCGCGCGACCCCGACACCGGCGAGTTGCTCTACACCGAACAGCACCTGCTGCGGCACCAGGACCAGCAGCTCCGGCAGCGCCTCGTGCTCTACCGCTGCGCCGACGGCACGGCCTTCGCACGCAAGCGCGTGGACTACGTGGCCTCGTTGCTGGCGCCGTCCTTCCATTTCGAGGATGCCCGCACGGGGTATCGCGAAGGGCTGCGCCGCGAGGGGGGCACCCGGGAACTGTGGGTGCAAGCCGCGCCGGGAGAAGCCGAGCGCAGCGCGGCGATCGAGGCCGGCCCGGGCCTGGTGGCGGACGCGGGCTTCGATGAATTCATCCGCGGACAGTGGCAGCCGCTGCTGGCCGGCAAGGCCGTGCCGCTCGAGTTCGCGGTTCCCTCGCGCCTGGACAGCTACGGTTTCACCGTGCGCCGGCGGGGCAGCACCGAAGCGGCCGGCGAGCCCGCCGAAGTCTTCCGACTGAGGCTGGGTGGACTGCTGGGCCTGCTGGCACCCCACATCGACGTCGCCTACGGCCGCGACAGCCGTCGCCTGCTCTGGTTCGAAGGCCTGAGCAACCTGCGTGGCGACGACGGGGGCGACCCGCTCCAGGCACGCATCGAATTCCCCCGGCCGGCGACGCGGGTCGACGAAACCCGGTGGCGGGCCCTGGCGTCCGAGCCGCTGTCCGCCTGCCGTGTCCGGGGCTAGGGCGGACAGCGTACGCAGGATGCAAGTCCTTGATTTTAAATGACCAAGGCTTTGGCACGGTTCCTGCTGTTTCTCTGTCGAGACTGCTCCAGGACCTGCCCATGAAACTCGACAGACAACTTCGCCGCAGCCTGTTCGCCCTGCCCCTGCTGGCCGTCGGCCTGCTCGCCACCAGCCTGCCCCCGCCCAGCCTGGGCGAGGTCGTGGACAAGGTCGTGAGCGCCGGACTCGGCTGTGACCCGTCCGAGCGCCAGGCCGGCCCGCTCGGCCTGGTGCGCATGCCCGGCGACCTGGGCGTGCTGACGCGCCGCCTCAACTGCGCCTCCTGATCGCGGCTCCCGGGCCGGTCCCGGCGCGGCGATAATGCCGCGATGCTGCACGTCATCCTCTACCAGCCCGAGATCCCGCCCAACACCGGCAACGTGATCCGGCTCTGCGCCAACACCGGCGCCCAGCTGCACCTGGTCGAACCGCTCGGTTTCACGCTCGACGACGCCCGGCTTCGGCGCGCGGGCCTGGATTACCACGAGTGGGCGCGCGTGCATAAACACGCATCGCTGGACGCGTGCCTGGCTACGCTGGGCGAATCGCGCGTCTTTGCCTTCAGTGCGCGCGCGACGCAACGCTTCGACCGCGTCGCCTATCGCCGCGACGATGCCTTCGTGTTCGGGCCGGAGACGCGCGGACTTCCCGCCGACGTACTGGCGCGCGTGCCGGTGCAAAACCAGCTGACACTGCCAATGCGTGCGGGCCAGCGCAGCCTCAACCTGTCCAATGCGGTGGCTGTCGCCGTGTTCGAAGCATGGCGGCAGTTCGACTATGGCGACCATGACTGACGACATGGGTAAGGCCAAAAACGCGGTTTATTAATCTTCCGTTGTGGTTGCAGCCGGATACTCCGCTCACCCCGTCATGCGGGGCCCCCACAACACTGGAAACAAAAACAATGAAGCATTCCCTGATTGCCCTGGCCCTGGCCGCGATCCTTCCCCTGTCCGCCCAGGCCGACGACAAGCTGAGCTACACCTATGTCGAAGCCGACTACATCAACGTCGACGGCGATGCCGACGGTTTCGGCGTGCGCGGTTCGGTTGAGTTCGGCCAGTCGAACTTCTACGGCTTCGGCGGCTACAACGTCGTCGAGATCGACAACACCAACATCGACGTCGACAGCTTCGACCTCGGCCTGGGTTACGCCCACAACCTGTCGGACCGCATGGACCTGCTGGCCGAGATCGCCTACCTGAACTCGGACGTCGATGGTTTCGGCGACGTCGATGGCTACCGCGCATCGGTCGGCCTGCGTGGTTCGTTCACCGACAACTTCGAGGGCCTGATCAAGGCCAACTACGTCGACGGCGACGATTTCGACGGTGACTTCACCGGCACCCTCGGTGCGCAGTACAAGTTCAGCCAGACCTGGGGCATGGTCGGCGAAGTCGAGATCGGCGACGGCGGCGAGACCTACCTGGTTGGCCTGCGCGCCAGCTTCTGATCCAAAAAGACACTCCAACGTCTTGCAGCAGGCCCGGCGAAAGCCGGGCCTTCTGTTTTTTGTTCACCGCGCATCGCGGTAGCTGAATTTGTTCAGCCCCGGGTTCCTTCAGGTTCGCGCCGCCGTTAACCGCAAGTTCGGGCGCGACCCCAATACTCGTGCCTGCCCGGCGTGATTGGCCGGGCATCCCCCCAAAGAAAGGAATCCCCCCATGAAACGTTCGAACCTCGCGATTGCCCTCTCCCTCGCCGCCGCCCTGCCGTTCGCCGTGCAGGCACAGGAAGCGCCCAGCCATACCTGGGTCGAAGGCAGCTACGTCAACGCCGACGGTGATGCCGAAGGCCACGCGGTGCGCGGCTCGTTCGAATTCGGCGAGTCCAACGTCTACGGCCTGGCCGGCGTCACGCGGCTCGAGCTCGACAACTCGCCGCTCAAGCTCGATGGCCGCGAACTCGGCCTCGGTTATGCGCACCCGATGAGCGACCGCACCGACCTGTTCGCCGAGGCCGCCTATCTCGACACCGAGGTGCAGGTGCCCGGTGGCGCGGTGGACAGCAACGGCTACCGCACCTCGGTGGGCCTGCGCAGCGGCCTCACGGATCGTTTCGAAGGCCTGGTGAAGGCCAACTACGTCGATGGCGACGACATCAACGGCGACTTCAGCGGCACCGTCGGCGGCCTGGTCAAGCTGACCCCGACCTGGGGCATCACCGGCGACGTCACCTTCGACGACGACGCCGAGACCTACCAGGTGGGCGTGCGCGCCAGCTTCTAACCGCCACCACCCCTGTAGGAGCGGCTTCAGCCGCGAAGTGGTTCTTTGCCAAAGGCAAAGTCAAATGATTCGCGGCTGAAGCCGCTCCTACAGGGCTTGCCTGGCTAGAACAGGCCTTCGGGAAACTCCGGCTTCTGTTCGCGGGCCAGGAGCATCTTCAGGCCTTCGACCGGCGTGATGGTGCCGTGCAGGACTTCCCGCACCAGCGCCGAGATCGGCAGTTCGATGCCGTGGCGTTCGGCCAGGCGCATCACCTCGTCCGCGGTCTGCACCGACTCGACCACCTGGCCGATGCCGGCCACGGCTTCGGCGATCGACTGCCCGCGACCCAGGGCCAGGCCCAGGCGGCGGTTGCGCGACAGATCGCCCGTGCAGGTAAGCACCAGGTCGCCCAGGCCGGCCAGGCCCATGAGGGTTTCGGCCTTGCCGCCGATGGCCACGTTGAGTCGCAGCATTTCGTTCAGGCCGCGGGTGATCAGGCCGGCGCGGGCATTGAGGCCCAGCGACATGCCGTCGGCGACGCCGGTGGCGACCGCCAGCACGTTCTTCATCGCGCCGCCGAGTTCCGCCCCGAGCATGTCGTTGCCGGTGTAGGCGCGGAACGCCGCCCCATGCAGCGAGGCCGCCACGTCCTGCGCGAAGCTTTCCTCGTCCGAATGCACGGTGACCGCGGTCGGGAGCCCCAGCGCCACTTCCTTGGCGAAGGACGGACCGGTCACCACCGCCAGCGGCACGCCGGGGCCCAGCGCCTCGCCCGCGACTTCGTGCAGGAAGCGCCCGGACCCGGGTTCGAAACCCTTGGTGGCCCAGGCCACGCCGGCATGCTTGCGCCGGTGCGGCGCCAGCGCGCGCAGGGCTTCGGTGAAGGCGTGGCTGGGCGTCACCACCAGCACGTAGTCGGCCGCGGCAACGGTGGCGGCGATGTCGGTGCTGGCCTGCAGCGACTCCGGCAGCGCGATGCCCGGCAGGTAACGCGGGTTTTCATGCGTGCGCGCGATCGCCCCGACCTGGGCGGCGTCGCGCCCCCAGATCGTGGTCGGATGCCCGTTGCGGGCGATCAGCGAGGCGAGCGCCGTGCCCCAGGAACCACTCCCGAGCACGGCGAACGACGGCTTGGCCGAGGTCATCGGCGCACCCGGCTTCAGGCGTTGCCGGCCTCGGGGGCCTGCGGCGTGGCCTGGCCCTGCTCGGCGCGGCGGCGCAGGCCTTCGGCGTACAGCGCCTCGAAGTTGATCGGCTGCAGGTAGAACGGCGGGAAACCACCGTTGGACACCAGCTCGCCCAGGTTCTGGCGCACGTAGGGGAACAGCACGTTCGGGCAGTAGGTGCCGAGCATCATGTCCAGGGTGCGCTCGTCGAAGTTGGCCAGGGCGAACAGGCCGGCCTGCTGCACTTCGGCCAGGTAGACGGTCTTGTCGGCCAGCTTGCAGGTCAGGGTGACGTGCAGCACGACTTCGAACACGCCGTCGGCCACGCGGCCAACCTTCTGGTTGAGGTTGAGCTCAAGCTGGGGCTGGCCCGGCTCGCTGAACACCTGCGGCGCGTTCGGGGCCTCGAAGGACACGTCCTTGACGTAGATGCGCTGGATGGTGAACTGCGCCTGCTGGTCATTGGTGGCGGCGGGGGCGACGCCGTTGTTCTGCTCGGCCATGGTGGAACTCCGGAATATGAAGACGTTGAAAGTCCGCGATTATCGCACGCCGGCCGGGGCCGGGCGAAACCGCAGGGATGGGGGCCTCAGGCCTTGCCCTTGGCCAGCGGCAGGCTGGCCTGCTGCCAGGCACCGATACCGCCGTCGAGCACGCTGACCTGCTTGAATCCGGCCTTCACCAGGCGCGAGGCCACGCCGGTGGCGGTCATGCCGGCGGCGCAGACGACCACCACGGGCTTGTCCTTGGCCTTGGCCAGCAGCTTGCCCTCGGGGTCGACCTGGCTGGGCAGCAGGTGCCGGGAGCCGATGATGTGGCCCTTCTCGAAGTCGCCCTGGCCGCGGATGTCGATCACCAGCGCGTCTTCGTGGTTGATCAGATGGGTCAGCTGCGAGGGGCTGATGCCCTTGAAGCCGCGGAACAGGCGGGCGACTTCGGTGAACACCAGGGCCAGCGTCAGGCCCAGCAGGGCCAGCGACAGCAGCAGGTTGGCTTGGAAGAACTCGATCAGGCGATCCATGGAGGCGCTTCAGGTCGGCGTGGGGGCCGGCATTATGCGGCCCGCCGCGCCCGCGGCCAAACCGGTCAGCGCCGCTCGTCGAGGTCGGGCAGGCCCGAGGCCAGCCACCAGCGCTTGGCTTCCGGGTCCCAGCGCCAGCGCTGGCGGTCGGTGATGATCTTCTCGACCTGGGTGTGGCGGTTGACCACCCGGATTTCCACGACCTGCTCGTATTCGCCTTCGGCCGGCTCGCTGGCCGATTTCACTTCGTAGCCGGATACCTGGAACTGGCGATAGCGCTCGCGCTCGAGGTCGGTCATCGGCTCGCGCGCGAGCAGCTCCGGGTCGAGGAAGCGCGCCGCGGCGTCGAAATCGCTCCAGCGCACCGCGCTGACATAGTCGTAGAGCATCTGGTCGCGCGGGCTGCGCTGGCCGCTGGAGGCGCAGGCCGCCAGCAGCAGGGCGAGGGCCAGGACCAGGGCGGTCCGCGGTAAACGAGCGGTCGTTTTCATGGGGCCATTATGCACACCCGCGCCCCGGCGTCTCAGGCCGGGCGCAGGGCGGCGAACCGACCCTGCAGGTCGGCCACCACGGCGCCGCCGGGGCCGGCCACCGGACTGCCAGGCCTGCAGCACCGTGTTCCAGTCCACGTCGTCGGCGAGGCGGGCGCTGGCCTCGAGGTCGGCATACAGCGGCGCCAGGTAGCGCACCTGGCTGTCGGCCACGTAAACCTCGGCACGGATGCCGGCTTCGCGCAGCTTCAGGGTCATCAGGCCCCAGCCGGCCAGGGTCATCAGGCTGACCAGGCTGCCGCCGAAGGCGCAGGCCTTGTCGTTGACGTTGTGCGACAGCGGTGCCTGCAGGCGCAGCACCTGGCCGTCGTAGTGCACGGCCCGGACCTGCATGGCACGCACCGGCGGCATGGCGTCGTAATGGGCGTTGAGTTCGTCGAGCGCGGACATGCGGTGCCGTTTCCCCGAAGGCTGTGCGAAGCTGGCGGCATGGACAAGGCTCGGTCCGCGCCAACGCTTGCGGGATGGTACGTCATCTCGCTGCGCCCCTCGGGCAGCCACGCGCCGGTGCGGCACGCGGCCACGGCCCTTGGCGCGCGCACGCTTTCGATCTCCACGCTGGCGCTGCGGCCGCAACCGGCCGGGCCGGCGCTGCAGGCGGCGCTGGCCTGCCCACTGGTCATCGTCACCAGCCCCGCGGCGGTCCAGTTCGCGCGCAGGCAGTTGCCGCTCTGCGCGACGCCCGGCCAGCGCTGGCTGGCGCTGGGAGAGGCCAGCGCGAAGGCACTCCAGCGGGCCGGCATCGAGGACGTGCGGATTCCGGACGCTGGCACCGATTCCGAAGCCCTGCTGTCCCTGCCCGAGCTGCAGCCGCCGCCGGAGGCCGTCGGCCTGGTCACCGCCCCTGGCGGCCGCGGCCTGATCGCCGAAACCCTGGCCCATCGCGGGACGCAGGTGCATCGTGCCAACGTCTACCGGCGCGAGCCCTTGCATCCCTCGGCGGGCCGGCTGCGGATGCTGCGCAAGCTGTCGCCGCGCAGCGCCCTGCTGGTCAGCAGCCAGGAGGCCTTCGACGGCCTCTGGCGACGCCTGGACGAGGCCGGCCGGATGGCGCTGCAGGCCAGGCCGGTCGTGGCCAGCAGCCCGCGGCTTGCCGCGCACCTGGCCGGCCTGGGTTTCCAGGCGATCGTGCTGGCCCCCGGCGCGGCCCCGGCGACGATGGTCGAGGCCCTGGCCGCCGATGTTGGCCAGGGTCGCTTCCGGTAGCATGGCGGCGATTCCCGAGTCGAAACCACCGTGGACACCGAGCACGACGAAGTTTCCGAATCCCGCCGTCGCCGAGGCGCCGGTCCCCTGGCCTGGCTGCTGTCGCTGGCCCTGCTTGCGCTGGTCGCGCTGGGCGGCTGGTGGTGGTGGACGCAGCGGGCGCCGGCCACCGATACCGGCCCCGACCTGAGCCCGCAGGCGCTGGACGCGCGCCTGCTCGAAACCGAACAGGCCGCCGCCTCGCTGCGCCGCAACCAGCAGACCATCGAGCAGCGCCTCGGCGACACCCAGGCCCGCACCGGCCTGCTGCGCGAGGAAGTGCTGGGCCTTGGCCAGCGCGCCGCCATCCTCGAGGACAACCTGCGCGAGGTCAGCTCGCAGGCGGCCGAAGGCGCGCAAGCCCTGCGCCTGGACGAAGTCGAACTGCTGCTTGGCCTCGCCCAGGCGCGCCTGGCGGTGGCCGGCGATACCGACGGCGCCATCCGTTCGCTGGTGCTGGCGCAGCAGGCGCTGGCGGCGATGACCGATCCGCAGTTCATCAGCCTGCGCCAGACCCTGGCCCAGGAAATCGCGGCGCTTCGCGCGCTGCCGGCGGACCCGCGCGACGAAGCCGCGGGCGAACTCGATGCGCTTGAAGCCACGCTGCCGCGCCTTTCGAGCCGGGCCCCCGGCGCGCCGCCCGCCGCCACCGGCGATTCCCGCTGGCAGCGCATCGTCGATGCCATCGTGCAGGTGCGGCCGAGCAGCAGCCAGGACCTGATTTCCCCCGCCGACCGCGCCACCGGCGAAGCGACGCTGGCGCTGGAGCTGGCCCTGGCCCGCACCGCCCTCGAGCGCCGCGACGAAGCCGCCTTCCGCGCCAGCCTCAAGCGCGTGGACCAGTGGCTGCAGCGCCTCTACGCCGACGACGCCCTGCTTCGCGAGCGCCGCGAGC
>CAXAYM010000059.1:0-10061 GCA_963973175.1 uncultured Arenimonas sp. | reverse complement strand
GTTTCGGTGTGTTCGGCGATCGACTTCTTGTCCAGCACGTGCGCGATCTCGTTGATCGAACGCACCACGGCTTCGGCCATCGCCGAATGGTGCATGTCGCGCACGAAGCTGCCGTCGATCTTGAAATAGTCCACGTCCAGCGCCCGCAGGTAGTTGAACGAACAGAAGCCGGTGCCGAAATCGTCCAGCGCGAAGCGGCAGCCCAGCTCGCGCAGCTGGTTGATGAAACGCTGGGCCCGGGCCAGGTCGCGCACGGCGCTGGTTTCGGTCAGTTCGAAGCACAGGCGCGAGGCCGGGAAGCTGCTGCGGCGCAGGCGTTCGGCGACGAAGCCGATGAAACCTTCGTCGATCACCGCCTCGCCCGAGAGGTTGATGCAGCACGATTCCACCGTCGCGGCGGCGTCCGGGTGGCTTTCGAGCCAGCCCAGGGTGCGGCTGATCACTTCGCGGTCGATGCGCGTGCCCAGCCGGAAACGTTCCGCCGCGGGCATGAACTGCGCCGGCTCCAGGCGTTCGCCGGTGCGCGGGTCGTGCAGGCGCAGCAGCACTTCGAAGTGGCGGCCCGATTCGACGCCCGGCTGCAGCGGCACGATGGACTGGCAGTACAGCGCCAGCGTGTTCTTCTCCAGCGCCTCGCGGATGCGCACCACCCAGCGCATGGCGGCGGTGCGGTCGAGCAGTTCGCCGGCGTCCAGGCTGGCCAGGCAGACCCGGTTGCCGCCCTGTTCCTTGGCGGTGAAGCAGGCGGCGTCGGCCTGCGAGAGCAGCTGGGCGTAGTCGGCCTGGCCGGGCAGGAAGGTGACGATGCCGGCGCTGGCGGTGGTGCCCAGCATCTGGCCGTTCCAGCCGCAGCGGTAACCTTCGATGGCGCGCAGCAGGGCGCGCATGCGGTCCTCGGCCACCATCGGCGTGCAGTTGCGCAGCAGCAGCGCGAACTCGTCGCCGCCGGTGCGCGCCAGGTGGTCCTCGGGGCGCATGTGCGCCGAGATGACGCCGGCGACGCCGCGGATCAGCTGGTCGCCGGCGGCGTGGCTGGCGGTGTCGTTGATCAGCTTCAGGTGGTCGAGGTCGAGGTAGGCCAGGGCCATCGGGATCGTCGAGGTTTCCGCCAGCACCGGGCGCATGCCTTCCTCGAAGGCGTTGCGGTTCTCCAGGCCGGTCAGCGGGTCGACGTTGGCGCGGTGCTTGAGCACGCCGGCGGCGACGCGCTGCTGGTGCATCGCGAAGGCCAGCATCAGCGGCAGCGCCGCCACTTCGACCAGGAACACCAGCAGGTAGAGGCTGTCGAGCGGATCGGTGGCGCGCGGATAACCGGCGGTGCCGAAGCCGGCCAGGCCGGCGATCAGCAGCATCGTCAGGGCGCTGGCGATGGCGGTGAAACGCGGCGGCAGGCGCACGGCGCTCCAGACCATCACGCCCAGCGGCAGCGCCACCAGGCCCAGGGCGTAGTTGCCGCCCAGGCTGCCGCCCCAGGCCATCAGCAGGTAGCTGGCCATCAGGGCGATGTTCCAGGCCAGGCGTTCGGTTTCCGAGGCGTATTCGCTGTCCGGGAACCGCCGGCGCTGGCCCGCGCGGCCCGGCAGCAGCAGCATCACCGCCGGCGCGATGCTGGTGGCGCCCAGCAGGTCGCCCAGCAGCCAGCGGCCGGCCGAAGCCGGGAGTTGTTCGGTGGCGATCATGCCGGCCTGCAGCATGCCGGTCGTGCCGATGACCGCGCTGACCGTCGCCATCACCAGCGAACCGCCCAGCGCATGCAGACCGAATCGCACCGTCAGCAGGTCGTCCATCGGCTGCCGGCGCATCAGCCAGGCGCCGGCGATCACGCCAAGGAAGTTCGAGGCCATCGACCAGGCCAGGAAGGCGCGCGGCACCGGTTCGAACAGCAGGTGCACCAGCAGCGTGCCCAGCGGCACGAACCAGGCAACCCGAAGGCCGTAGCGCAGCACGCCGGCCAGGCCGATGCCGGCCGCGGGCCAGAACAGCGCGACCTCGTCCGGGCCGCCGCGCAGCAGGCTCGAATAGGCGCCGCCGGCGACATACAGCGCCAACAGGACCAGCATGACCGTAATCCGGCGCAGCGAGGCGGGCATGTCAGGCAGCATAGGCCCGCCGCCCGTCACGGACTAGTGAGGCCGTCCGCCGGACGGCGGCTTGAGGTTGGCCGAGGCCAGCAGGTCCAGCCGGCCGGCGTCGAGCAGGGCCTCGGGATCGCCGCGCAGGGCCTCCTGCAGCTGGCCCAGGTCGGTGTCCTCGCGGGCGCGGAAGGCGGCCCAGCCGTTGCGGCCGTTGTTCTTGGCGTAATACAGCGCCCGGTCGGCCATCTCGATCATCTGCTCCCAGCCCAGGCCACCGCGGGCGTCGCGGAACAGCGGGCATTCGATGAAACCCACCGAGCAGGTGATGCGCAGCGGTTCGGCGCCGCCGATCTCGTAGCGGTGGCCCGACACCGCGGCGCAGATGCGGTCGCCCAGCATCGGCAGGTGCCGGTTGGGCATGGGCCGGAACACGATCAGGAATTCCTCGCCGCCCCAGCGCGCGATGTAGTCGCCGGTGCGCACCATCTGCCCCAGCACCTGGGCCACCTGCTGCAGCACCCGGTCGCCAGCCTGGTGGCCGTGGCTGTCGTTGACGTCCTTGAAGTGGTCGATGTCGATCAGTGCGAACACCATCACTTCGTCGGGCGAGCCGCGGCGCACCGTCTCGCGGTCGTAATAGGCGATGTCGGCGGGGATCTGGTTGGCCAGGTAGCGGCGGTTGCGCAGGCCGGTCAGTGGATCGGTCTGGCTGGCCTCCTCGAGCCGGTGGTTGGCCACCTCCAGCGCCTCGGTGCGCTGGCTGACCAGAAGTTCCAGGGCCTCGCGCTGGCGCCGGTGCTTGCCCAGCTGGCGCCGGTAGCCGGCGTAGACGATGCTCGCGCCCAGGCCCGCGAGCAGCCAGTAGAACAGCGGCGTTTCGTGGAAGCGCGGCTGGATCCGGAAACCCACCTGGGCCGGCGCCTGGCTCCAGGTGTCGGCGTTGTTCGAGCCCTGCGCCTCGAACACGTAGGCGCCGGGCGGCAGGTTGGTGTAGTTGACGCTGCGCCGCGTGGGATCCTCGAGCGTGCGCCAGTCCGGGTCGTAACCGACCAGGCGGTAGCGAAGCTCGACGCTCTTGGGGTCCTGGAGGCTGAGCACGGTGAAGTCGAAGGCCAGGTCACGCTGGTTCGGGGCCAGCTGCCAGTCGGCGCCGGCGTCGGCCGGCCGCCACTGGCCGCCGACCTGGATGCGTTCGATCACCGTGCGCGGCGCCGTGGTGTTTTTCTCGATGCCGCGCGTGGCCATCGCCACCACGCCGTCGCGGGTGGGCAGCCAGAGTTCGCCGTTCTCGATGAAACCCTTGGCGTTGCCGGCGCCGTTGCAACAATAGCCCTTCTGGCCACCGCGGCGGTCGCCGCGTTCGTTGAGCAGCATCTCGCCGCGTACCTTGTCGCGGCGGCCGGCGGCGACGTCGGTCATGTCCTGCAGCAGCACCCGGTGCACGCCGCGGATGCCGGCCACCCACAGGTATCCGTCCTCGCCGTGGGTGATGAAGAAGGGTGAGTTCACCGGCATGCCCCGGCTGGCATCAAAGGCATGCCAGCGGCCGTCCTGCAGCATGAAGACTTCTTCCGACAGCGCGCCGATCAGCAGCCGGCCGTCGGGCAGTTCGTGGATGGCGGTGACGTCCAGGTCGCTGCGCAGGCCGGTGTCCAGGCCCAGCGGCACGAGCATCTCGTCCTGTAGCTCATACAGGCCCGACTGGGTGCCGACCAGCAGGCGGCCGTCGCGGGTTTCATGCAGGACCCGGGTGCGCGGGTCGCGCAGGCCCTGGGCGGCGCCGAAGCCGACCAGGCCGTCGCGGGTCAGCCGGAACAGGCCGGCGGTGGTGGCGAACCACAGCGCGCCGCGCTGGTCGCGCAGGATGCCGTTGACCTGGGCGCTGCGCATTGGCGCCAGTTCGGCCGGCAGTTCCAGTTCGCCGCCGCGGCGCAGCACCGCCACGCCGCGGCGGGTGCCGATCCAGGTGGCGTCGCGTTCGGGCAGCAGGGTGTAGGCGTTGGGATGGGGCAGGTCGGCGCCGGCGACGATTTCCTCGAAGCCGTCTTCGCGCATCACGCTCAGGCCACTGTTGGTGCCCACCAGCAGGTTCCCGGACGGCCCGCGCGCGACCGACCAGACGATGTGGTCCTGCAGCCCCTCGAACTGGCTGTAGCGCCGGGTCCAGCCGTTCCAGACGCGGGTGATGCCCTCCCACTGCGAGCCCAGCCAGAGGTTGCCCTCGCGGTCCTCGAACATCGCGCGCACCGCCGAGCCCATGGGGTCGTTGCGGATCAGTTCCACCAGCCGGCCGGCGCGCAGACGGGCCAGGTCGTCGACCATGCCGATCCAGAGGTTGCCGTCGCGGTCCTGGTACATCGCCTCGATCGGCGTGGTCGCCAGGCGCTGGTCGCCTTCGTAGCGCTGCCACTGGTCGCGTTCGCGGAAGAACAGGCCGTGGCTGGTCGCGGCCCACAGCCGGCCATGGGCGTCGAGCAGCTGGGTCACGACGGTGTCGTCGTCGCCTTCCGGCAGCGGCAGCAGCTGGGTGCTGCCATCGGCGATGCGGTAGACGCGGCCGCGGCTGCCCACCCACAGCTCGTCGCCGCGGGCCAGCAGGGCGGTGGCGGGGCGCGGCAGGGGGTGGGCGAGGGCGAGCTGTTCGCTGCTGGCGCGGTAGACCCCGTCGGGTGCCGCCACCATCAGCTCGCCCGAGGGCATGGCTTCGAGGTCGGTGGTGTCCAGGGCGCGGCCGGGCTCTTCCCCGGCCACCGGCAGGGCGCGGAACTGGCCGTCCTCGTACACGCTCAGGCCGCGGTAGGTGGCGATCCACAGGCGGTTGCGCGGGTCCACGTGCAGGTCGTGGATCCAGATGCCGCGCAGGCCCGGGGTGGTTTCGGGGTTGTAAGGCTGGAAGCGGATGCCGTCGAAGCGGGCGAGCCCGGCCTGGGTGCCGACCCACAGGTAGCCGGTGCGGTCCTGGGTGATGGCCAGCGCGCTGATCTGCGGCAGCCCTTCCTCGATGCTCCAGCTGTTGCGGACGTAGTGGTGGAAGGACTTGTCCGGGTCCAGCGCCTGCGCGCTGCCCGCCAGCAGCAGCGCAAGCAGTGCGGTCGGCTTCGGTACGCGGCGCATCCAGGGCACGGCGGGGTCCGGGGCGGGCATGGACCGACTAATACGCCCGGAGCGCGGGCAGGGCAAGCCTTGTACGTCACTTTCGTGACTCAGCACTCGATGACGTTGACCGCCAGGCCGCCGCGCGAGGTTTCCTTGTACTTGTCCTGCATGTCGCGGCCGGTATCGCGCATGGTCTTGATCACCTTGTCCAGCGACACCTTGTGCTTGCCATCGCCGCGAAGGGCCATGCGGGAGGCATTGATGGCCTTCACCGCGCCCATGGCGTTGCGCTCGATGCAGGGGATCTGCACGAGGCCGCCGATCGGGTCGCAGGTCAGGCCCAGGTTGTGTTCCATGCCGATCTCGGCGGCGTTTTCGATCTGCCCGGGGCTGCCGCCCAGGGCCGCGACCAGGCCGCCGGCGGCCATCGAACAGGCCACGCCGACCTCGCCCTGGCAGCCGACCTCGGCGCCGGAGATCGAGGCGTTTTCCTTGTAGAGGATGCCGATCGCGGCGGCGGTCAGCAGGAAGTCGAAGATGCCCTTCTCGCTGGAGCCGGGGCAGAAGCGGTCGTAGTAGTGCAGCACCGCCGGGATGATGCCGGCCGCGCCGTTGGTGGGCGCGGTGACGACGCGGCCGCCGGCGGCGTTTTCTTCGTTCACGGCCAGCGCGTACAGGTTCACCCAGTCCAGCACTGTCAGCGGGTCGCGCATGCCGGCTTCGGGCTTGGACGAGAGTTCGGCGTGCAGGCTGGGCGCGCGCCGGGCCACGTGCAGGCCGCCGGGCAGCGTGCCCTTTTCGCGGATGCCGCGGGCGGTGCAGTCCTGCATGGCCTGCCAGAGTTCGCGCAGGCCCTGCAGCACCTCGGCCTCGGGGCGCCAGGCGGTTTCGTTGGCCAGCATCAGGGCGGCGATGCCCAGCCCGGACTCCTCGCAGCGGCGCAGCAGCTCGTCGCCCGAGTGGAAGGGATACGCCAGCGTCGTGGTGTCGGCGACGATGCGGTCCTCGGCGGCCTCTTCATGGTTGACCACGAAACCGCCACCCACCGAGTAGTAGTCGCGCGTGGCCAGTTCGGCGCCGTCGGCATCGTAGGCGGTGAAACGCATGCCGTTCGTGTGGAAGGGCAGCTTCTGGCGCTTGTTCATCACCAGGTCCTGCTTCTCGTCGAAGCGGATCTCGTGTTTGCCCAGCAGGCGGATCTTCTTTTCGCCGCGGATGCGCTCGAGCGCCGCCGGGATCACGTCCGGGTCGATCTGGTTCGGCCAGTGGCCCTCCAGGCCCATCAGCACGGCCTTGTCGGTGCCGTGGCCGCGGCCGGTCAGCGCCAGCGAGCCGAAGACTTCGGCGCGCACGCGCGCGGTGCGCTCGAGCACGCCCTTTTCATCCAGCCAGTGGCTGGTGAAGCGCGCCGCGGCGCGCATCGGCCCGACCGTGTGCGAGGACGAGGGACCGATGCCGATCTTGAAGAGGTCGAAGACGCTGACTGCCATGTCGGGCGGGGATCCGTATGCGGAAAGGGACGCGTGCGCCGTATTCTATGCGCCTTGCCCGTCCGGCGACTGTACGGCCCCGAACTGATGCCCCCGTCCCTCACCCTGATCCAGCGCGACGACTGCCACCTGTGCGACCAGGCCTGGGAAGTGATGGCCGCCGCTGGCGTGCCCGATTTCGATCCACTTTGGATCGACGACGACCTGGGCCTGCAGGCGCGCTATGGCGAACGCATCCCGGTGCTGCGCCGCGAGGACACCGGCGCCGAACTCGACTGGCCTTTCGACGCGGCCCGGCTGCGCGGCTTCCTGGCCTAGCCGGCGGGCTGCAGTTCCAGGCGGGTGAAGACCTCGACCTCGTTGGGCAGCAGCTCGGTGTCGGCCCAGTCGCCTTCGCCGACGCCGAAATCCAGGCGCTTGAGCGTCGCCCGGCCTTCGAGCAGCGCCGGCGTGCCCGGCGTCCAGCGGAAGTCCAGCGCCACTGGCCGCTCGGCGCCGTTGAGCGAGAGGGTTCCCTCGGCCCGGAACCGGTTGCCGCCCAGTGCGGTGAACTTGCTGGCCTGGTAGCGTGCCTGCGGCCGGGCGCCAGCGTTGAAGAAGTCCGGGCCGACCAGCATCTGGTCGCGCTCCTCGTTCGCGGTGCTGGCGCTGTCGAGCGCGATGCGCACGTCGAAGCGGCTGCCGGCCAGGTCGGCCGGGTCGAAGCTGATTTCCGGCGTGAACCGGGCGAAGCGGCCTTCGAAGGCGTCGCCCATGTAGATGGCCTTGAAGCCGAGCGTGGAGTCCTTGCCGGCGCGGTAGTCGGCGGCGTGGGCGGCGGTGGTGGCCAGCGCGGCCAGCAGGAGCAGCAGGAACTTCATCGGATGTCCTTGTCGCGGAGTGGGGCGCCATCGGGGGGCGGCAACCCTGGCAGCATGCGCGCCAGGGTGGCGTCGCGGTCGAAGTGGTGGTGCTTGAGCGCCGCCAGCGCGTGCACGAGCACGATCACCGCCAGCGCGATGAACAGCCACTCGTGCATGGCCAGCGCGAAGGCCTTCACGTCGGCGTCGTAGGCGCTGAGTTTGGGCAGGCTGAACAGGCCGAACCACTTGAGCGGGAAGCCCGAGGCCGAGTTGTACAGCCAGCCGCTGAGCGGCATCGCCAGCAGGATCACGTACAGCGCCGCATGCGAGGCCTGCGCGGCCAGGTGCTGCCAGCGCGGCATCCCGGGCACGGCCGCCGGCGTGCCGGCGACCAGGCGCCAGAGCAGGCGCAAGACGGTGAGCGCGAGCACGGTGAGCCCGAAACTCTTGTGCAGCGCGTAGACCTCGATCTTGGCTGGCGAGTTCGACATTTCCTGCATCAGCAGGCCGACCACCACCAGCGACAGCACCATCAGCACCGTCAGCCAGTGGATGGTGATGCTGACCCAGCCCCAGCGCTCACTCGAATTACGGATCGGCATCGTTGCTCTCCTGGTCGCGGGACGGGGTGTAGCGCACGGCTTCGGCCTGGATCTCCAGCTGCACCTGCTGGCCGACCACATTGGGCCACGAGGGCATGTCGAAATCGCGGCGGTCGAGCATGGCCGTGGCGCTGAAGCCGGCGGTGCGGCGGAAGGTGACGGGGTTGCGGGCCAGCTTGTTCAGGCGCACGTCCAGCGTGACGTCGTGGGTTTGATCCTTGAGCGTGAGCTCGCCGGTGAGCCGGCCCTCGCCCTCGCCGGTCGCCTCGACGCGGGTCGAGCGGAACCGGGCGACCGGCTGGCGCTTTTCATGCAGCCAGGTGGACGAGAGTAGCTTGTCGCGCCAGTCCTCATCGCCGATCTGGAGCTTGCCCAGCGGGACCTGCACCTCGAGCGTGGTCTGGCTCCAGTCTTCGGGATCGAAGCGCAGGTCGCCCTGCACGTCCGGGAAGAAGCCCAGCGCCTGCGAGAAACCGGCGTGATCGACCCGGAAGATCACGCGGGTGTGCACCGGGTCTAGCCGCCAGGCCTCGACGGCGGCGACAGCAGGGGCGGCACTGCTTAGCAGTAGCAGACAGATCAGCGATTTCCGAACTCGATTCATCCGTTTTCGGACCCTTCGGCGTCGGCGAGGTGCTTAGTCTAGGCCGCATCCACCTCCGGAGGGGCGATGCGGCCGTCTTCACCACTGCAACATTGCGTGGCCTTCACGGCCGCGCTGCTGCTCGCGCTGTCCTTCGTGGCGGTCGCGCCGGTGCGCGCCGCGGAGGGGTTCGCGCCCGAAGCGGCGTCTGCTGCGGTGTTTCGCCTGCGCGGCATCGCCGACGGGCTGCCGTCGGCGGGCATCAACGGCTTCGCCCAGGATCGCGCCGGCTACCTGTGGCTGGCGACCGACGATGGCCTGGCGCGCTTCGACGGCCTGGTCTTCCGCACCTGGCGGCGGCAGCCGGACGACTCCGGCGGCCTGCCGGGCAACCGCATCCTGGCGGTGGCGGCGCGCGAGGACGACCGCATCGAACTCGATGTCGCCGGCCACGGCCGCTGGGTGCTCGACCCGGCACGCAGGCGCTTCAGCCCGGCGCCGGCGGGCCTGCCGCCGCTGCCGCCGGCGCCGGAGCGATGGCCCGATGCCGGCGGCGGCTGGTGGTCGGCGGGCAACGAAGGCCTGCAGTTCAGGCCGGCGGGGCGTCGGACCCGCCTCGAGTGGGCGGCGCCACGCTGGCAGGGCACGGTGCGCGCGTTGTTCGGCGACCGCGAAGGCGGCCTGTGGTTTTCGGCGCCAGGTCGTGGGCTGGGCTTCCTGCCGCCGGGCTGGCGGGCCTTTCATTTCCTGCCGGCGGTGGCGGGGGCAGGGCGGGGTGCGATGGCGCCGGCGGGTCCGTCGTCGGTGTACATCGCCGACGAGCGTGGCCTGTGGCGACTCTCGCTGGCGAGCGCCCGGTGCGAGCCGGTGGCGGTGTCGCCGGCCTGGGTCGCGGCGCCGGCAGATGCCCTGCTCGCCCGGGACGACGGCAGCCTGTGGCTTGCGCAGGCTTCACGCCTGCGACGGCTCGTGCCAGACGCGGCCGGCGGATTCGTTGCCCGGGACGAAACATCGCCCGGGTGGGCGATCCGGCAGCTGCTGGAAACGGAGGATGGCGCGCTCTGGCTCGTGGGTGGGCGGCAGGCGGAGCGTCGTGATCCGGCCGGGGGAATACAGGCGCAGGCCGTGTCTTCCCCGGTGTGGCGGGGGCCCGATGGCCAGGCCTGGCGGCGCCAGGGCTCGCGGCTGCAGCAGTGGTCCGTTTCCGGCCGCCGGTTCGTGGACGTGCCGGGGGCGCCGGAGGGGGCATGGCAGGCGCTCGCTGCCGGCGGCGAGGGGCTGCTGTGGCTGGCGGCGCCGGCTCCGCGGTCAATGAGCACCTGCTGAACCAGAATTTCACAACGCCGATTCTGAACATGGGTCTCCCCGACACA
>CAXAYM010000058.1:0-10094 GCA_963973175.1 uncultured Arenimonas sp. | reverse complement strand
ACGCCGAAACTTTCCAGCAGGCGCAGCGGGAAGTCGTCCAGCGCGGCGTGCTGGTCGTCGGCCTGCAGCGCCTTGCGCAGTGCGTCGCGCTCGCCAAGGCCGCGGCTGCCCAGTTCGAGCAGGCGGTCGCGGCCGTCGGCGATCAGTCGCGCGACTTCGGCGTGGCGCTCGCGCGTACGTTCGAGCAGCTCGCCGAAGGCCGGCTCGCGGGCGTCCGCATCCATGGCGGCGAGCTGCAACAATTCCGCGCCGAAACCGCGCAGCATCTCGCGGCCATCGGCCAGCACCTGGCGGAAGGCGTCCAGGCCCTCGTGCAGCCAGCGCTGCAGCACCTCCTGGGCGCTGCCGGCCACGGCGGCGGCGTGCAGGTGCACGTCGCCGGCCTGGCCGATGCGATCGAGGCGGCCAATGCGCTGTTCGAGCATGTCCGGGTGCAGCGGCAGGTCCCAGAACACCAGGTGCTGGGCGAACTGGAAGTTGCGGCCCTCGGCGCCGATCTCGCTGGAAACCAGCAGGCGGGCGCCTTCGGGATCGGCGAAGAACGCGGCGTTGCGGTCGCGCTGGAGCAGGTTCATGTCTTCGTGGAAGCGCGCCACCTGCAGGCCGCTGCGCAGGCGCAGGGCTTCCTCGATGGCCTGCACCTTGGCGCGGGAGCGGCAAAGCAGCAGCACCTTGGCCGGGGCGACGGCGTCGAGCGTTTCGAGCAGCCAGTCCATGCGAGGGTCGCGGGTGAAATCGTGCGCGGGTTCGTCGTCGGTGTCGCCCACGTCGTGCGCGAATTCGGCGCGCAGCATGCCCAGCACGGTCGGGTCTTCGGGCGCGGGCAGGGTGGCCAGGTGCGGGATGCGCGTGGGGAAACCACCGACCGCGGCGCGGCGGTTGCGCACCATCACCCGGCCGGTGCCGTGGCGGTCCACCAGGTCGGCGAGCAGGGCGTCGCGGGCGGCGGCGTCGCCGGTGGCGATGCGGCCCAGGCGCTGGGCCAGGTGGTCCCCGTCCTCGGGGAACAGCCGCGCCAGGGTTTCCATGTCCTCGGTGGTCAGGGCCTGGTCGTCGAGCAGGCGGCCGGCCAGGGACGACAGCCCGAGATAACCCCGGGTCTCGGCACGGAAGGCGTCCAGGTCGGTGTAGCGCGCCGGGTCGAGCAGGCGCAGGCGGGCGAAATGGCCGCCCAGGCCCAGCTGTTCCGGCGTGGCCGTCAGCAGCAGCAGGCCAGGCGTGCGCGCCGACAGCGATTCGACCAGGGCATAACCCGGGCTGGTGAATTCCGGGGTCCAGACCAGGTGATGGGCTTCGTCCACCAGCAGCAGGTCCCAGCCCGCGGCCAGCGCCTGGCGGGCACGTTTGTCATGGCTCGACAGCCAGTCCACCGAGGCGATGACGCACTGTTCGTCCTCGAAGGGATTGGCCTTGGGTTCGGTCATCTCCAGCGATTCGCAGCGCTCTTCGTCGTAGATGGCGAAGGGCAGGTTGAAGCGGCGCAGGAGCTCGACGAACCACTGGTTGACCAGGCTTTCGGGCACCAGCACCAGCACCCGGCGGGCGCGGCCCGAAGCCAGCATCTGCGCGGTGACCAGGCAGGCCTCGATGGTCTTGCCCAGGCCCACTTCGTCGGCCAGCAGCAGGCGCGGCGGGCGGCGCGCGGCGGCGGCCTCGGCCACCTGCAGCTGGTGTGGCACCAGGTCGATGCGCGCGCCCAGCACGCCCCAGCCGGGATGCGCCCGTGCTTCGGCGCGGCGGCGCAGGCATTCGACGCGGAATTCGAACTGGTCGTTGCGGTCCACCCGGCCCGAGAGCAGGCGGGAATCGGCCTGCGACACCGGCTGTTCGGCGTCGAGCGCGCCCTCGGGATGCCACTGGCCGTCGCAGAGGTAGTGCACGTGGCCTTCGCGCTCCTCGACCTGCTCGACGGTCTTGTCGCTGCCCTCGACGCGGACGCGTTCGCCCGGGCGGAACACCGCACGCAGCAGCGGCGCCGAGCCCAGCGCATACATGCGCACCACGCCGGTGCCGGTGAAGACGATCTGGACCTGGCGACCGGCCAGGCGCAGCACCGTGCCCAGGCCCAGTTCGGGCTCGGCGCTGGAAAACCAGCGTTGGCCGGGGGAAAACAACATGCGCGACTCCACTCGGGGGAGCGCGATTCTACTCGCCCGCGGCCGGCCGGCCCAAACCTTTCGGCCCGGGCCTGAACGAGAACGGCCCGGGCAAGCCCGGGCCGTCCTGGTCACGCTGGGTGGCGTGGCTTACCAGATCGAAACGCGATCGGCCTCCGGCCGCACCATCGGGTCGCCTTCCTGGCAGCTGAAGGCGGCCGCGAAGACCGGCAGGTTCGACGGCGCGCCGATGGCCCGGAAGCGGGCCGGGGCGTGCGGGTCGGTCTGCAGGCGCACGCGCAGCTCTTCATCCTTGAAGTTGCGGCGCCAGACGGTGGCCCAGTTCATGAAGAAGCGCTGGTCCTGGGTGTAGCCGTCGATCTCGCCGATCTTCTTGTTTTCCAGCTCGCGCTGCAGGGCGTCGTAGGCGACGGCCAGGCCGCCCAGGTCGGCGATGTTCTCGCCCAGGGTCAGGTTGCCGTTGACGTGCAGGCCATCGATGGACTCATAGGCGTCGAACTGCGCCACCAGCTGGTCGGTGCGGGCCTGGAAGCCTTCCTTGTCCTTGTCGCTCCACCAGTTCTCGAAGTTGCCGGAGGCACCGAAGCGGCTGCCCTGGTCGTCGTAGCCGTGGATCATTTCGTGGCCGATCACCGCGCCGATGCCGCCGTAGTTGAGCGCCGGATCGGCCTCGATGTCGAAGAACGGCGGCTGCAGGATCGCGGCCGGGAACACGATCTCGTTGGCCAGCGGGTTGTAGTAGGCGTTGACGGTCTGCGGGCTCATGCCCCACTCGGTCTTGTCCACCGGCTTGCCGATCTTGTCGAGGTTGAAGCGGTAGTTGAACTCGTTGGCCGCCATCAGGTTCGCGATGTAACCCTCGCGACCGGTGGACAGGCCGCTCCAGTCACGCCACTTGTCCGGGTAGCCGATCTTCGGGGTGAAGGCGGCCCACTTCTCCAGGGCCTTCTCCTTGGTCTCCGCGCCCATCCACTCGAGGTTTTCGATGCGCGTCTTGAGCGCGGCGGACAGGTTGCCCACCAGGTCCTGCATGCGCTCCTTGGCCTCCGGCGGGAAGGCCACGGCCACGTATTCCTGGCCCAGGGCTTCGCCCATCTGGCCGTTGATGGTGTTGAGCACGCGCTTCCAGCGTTCCTGCAGCTCCTGCTGGCCGCGCAGGGTCTTGCCGTAGAAGTTGAAGTTCTCCTCGACGAAGGCGCTCGAGAGGAAGGGCGCGGCGTTGTCGATCGCGTGGAAGCGCAGGTAGGCCTGCCAGTCGGCGACCGGCACCTCGGCCAGCATCTTGCTGACCTCGGCGTGGAAGTCCGGCTGCGCCAGCGAGAACATCTCCGGCGCCGGCACGCCCTGCGATTCGAAGAAGCGCGACCAGGCGAAGTTCGGGCTGACCGCGTCGGCCTGGTCCAGGTTGACCGGGTTGTAGTACTTGGAAACGTCGCGCGAGAGCTCCTCGCTCGAGAGCGACTTGCCGGCCAGGCGGGTTTCGAAGTCCATCACGGCCTGGGCCTGGGTGGCCGCGGCGTCGGCATCGGCGCCGGCCAGTTCCAGCACCTTCGCGACGTGGGCCACGTAGGCCTCGCGGATCGCGGCGTGTTTTTCGTCGAAGTAATACCCCTTGTCCGGCAGGCCCAGGCCGGCCTGGGTGGCGTAGGCGATGTTCATCGTCGAATTCTGGAAATCGGCCTCCGGGCCGAAACCGAACACGAAACCCTGGCCCTTGGCATAGCTGTCGCGCAGCCACTGTGCGACGGCCTCGCCCGAGTCGAGCGCGGTGATGCCGTCGAGCATCGGCTGCAGCGGGGCCAGGCCCGCGGCCTCGATGGCGGCCTCGTCCATGCCGGTGGCCCAGATGTCGCCGATCAGCTTGGCGGTGCCGTCGGCGCTTTCGCGGGCGGCGAGGTTTTCGACCAGGGCGTGCTGGATCTCGAGCGAACGCTCGGCCAGGGCTTCGAAGCTGCCCCAGGTGGTTCGGTCGGCCGGCACCGGGTTGGCGGCCAGCCACTTCCCGTTGACGAACTGGTCCAGGTCGGTGCAGGCCGACACGCTGGTGTCGAGGTCGGTGGCCTGCAGGGCGATCATCGGGGTCTTGACGCCCGACATGTCAATCGCGGGCGCGGCGGTTTCACCGGCGGTTTCCACGGTCGTGGTTTCCGGGGTCTCGGACTTCTGGCAGGCGGCCAGGGCGACGGTGACGGCAAGCGCCAGCGCCAGGGGTTTGAAGTTGCGGGAATTCATGGATGTCTCCGTGCCCCCTTGGGAGGGGGCGATAAGTGGATTGGGATTACCAGATGACGACGCGGTCGTCGCCCGAGCGGACCATCTTGTCGCCTTCCTTGCACTGGAAGGCTTCGGCGAAGGCCGGCAGGTTGGACGGGGCGCCGACCGCACGGAACATGCCGGGGCTGTGCGGGCCGACGGTGATCTGCTGCTTGAGCTGCGCTTCGGTGAAGGCGATGCGCCAGACCGTGGCCCAGTTCATGAAGAAGCGCTGGTCCTGGCTGTAGCCGTCGATCATCGGGTCGGTGAAGCCTTCGCCCTGGGCGCGCTGCAGCGCGTCGTAGGCGACGGTGACGCCGCCGAGGTCGGCGATGTTCTCGCCCAGGCCCAGCTTGCCGTTCACGAACAGGCCCGGCAGGGCCTCGTAGCCGCTGTACTGGTCGGCGAGCTTGGTGGTGGCGGCATCGAATTTCTCGCGATCCTGGTCCGTCCACCAGTTGGCCATGTTGCCCTGCGCGTCGAACTTGCTGCCCTGGTCGTCGAAGCCGTGCAGCATCTCGTGGCCGATCACCGCGCCGATGCCGCCGTAGTTCAGGGCGTCGTCGGCGTTCACGTCGAAGAAGGGCGGCTGCAGGATGGCGGCCGGGAACACGATCTCGTTGGCGGTGGCGCGGTAGTAGGCGTTCACCGTCTGCGGGCTCATGCCCCACTCGCTGCGGTCGACCGGCTTGCCGATCTTGTCGAGCATGTAGCGGTAGTTGAAGGCCGAGGCGGCGAGCAGGTTGCCGACGTAGCTTTCATCGGTCACTTCCAGGCCGCTCCAGTCGCGCCACTTGTCCGGATAGCCCACCTTCGGGGTGAACGAGGACCACTTCTCGATCGCCTTGGCCTTGGTGTCCTCGCTCATCCACTCGAGGTTCTCCAGGCGCACCTTCAGCGAGGCCATCAGGTTGCCGACCAGCTCTTCCATCTTGGCCTTGGACTCGGGCGGGAAAGCCTGCTCGACGTAGAGCTGGCCGAAGCCTTCGCCCATCGAGCCGTTGAGCGCACCGAGCACGCGCTTCCAGCGCTCCTGCATCTCCTTCTGGCCGCGCAGGGTCTTGCCGTAGAACTCGAAGTTGCGTTCGGCGAAGGCGTTCGACAGATAGGGCGAGGCGTCGTCGATGGTGCGGAAGCGCAGCCAGGTCTTCCAGGTTTCCAGCGGCACGTCGGCCAGCATCGCATCGACTTCCTTGAAGAAGCCCGGCACCGGCAGCGAGAAGGTCTGCGGCGCGTCGACGTCGAGCGCGGCGAAGAACTGCGTCCAGCTGAAGTTCGGCGTGCTGGCGTCGGCATCGGCCAGCGACACCGGGTTGTAGCGGTTGGCCGGATCGCGCAGCTCCAGGCGGCCCAGCGAGGCCTTGGCGAGGCGGGTTTCGAAGGCCAGCACGTCCTGGGCCTGGGCCTTCGCGGTTTCCTCGTCCGAGCCGGCCAGCTGCATCAGCGCGGCCACGTGTTCGACGAAGGCGGCACGGGCGGCCTTGTAGTCCTCGCGGTCTTCCAGGTAGTAGGCGCGCTCGGGCAGCGACAGGCCGCCCTGGCTGGCGTAGGCGATGTTGGTGGTCGAATCGTTGTAGTCGGCCATCGCGTAGAAGCCGAACAGCATGCCCTGGCCGCGCGCGTAGGCGTCGCCGATGTAGGCCGGGATGTCGGCGTTCGAGGACAGCGCGTCGATGCGGTCGAGTTCGGGCTGCACCGGCGACAGGCCGGCGGCCTCGATCGCGGCTTCGTCCATGCCGGCGGCGAAGAAGTCGCCGACCTTCTGCTCCATGCTGCCCTGCGGCCATTCACCGGCCGCGGCGGCCTTGGCGATTTCGTGCTGCACCTGCAGCGAGCGCTCACCCAGCGCCGGGAAGGCGCCCCAGGTGGTGCGGTCGCCCGGCACCGGGTTGGCGGCGAGCCACTTGGAGTTGACGAAGCCGTTGAAGTCCTGGCAGGCCTGGATGCTGGTGTCGAGGTCCTCGGCCTTGAGCGAAATCGGCTGCTGCTGCACCTGGGCCAGGTCGACCTGCAGCTTCGGCGCTTCCGGCGCGGCGGCGGTGGTGTCGGCGGGTTCTTCCGCCTTCTGGCAGGCGGCCAGCGTCAGGGAAACGGAAAGCGCCAGGACGAGCGGCTTGAGGCGGATCATGGGTCGGAACCTTTGCATGGGACGAAGCTGCCGAGACTAGGGCATGCGGCGCGCCGGCGGGTAGGCCAGAGGTCATGGGTGGGGGCTGGCGGCGTCGCCCGTCGCTCTGTTACCGTCGGTTCGTTGGTCCTGGACTCCCATGCTCTTGAAGCCCCGTCTCCAGACCCGCAGTCACGCCGGTGGCGTCGTCATGCATCGGCTTTCTGATGGTCCTAGCGTCGTCCCCTTCACGTGCATGAATGCGCTCGCCCTGCGAGCGCCGGCCGTCCCGGCCCCCCATGAACCGTGAACCGAGGAGTGTGGCGATGCGCGTATTGGCCTGTGATGGCATCCATGAAGACGGCCTGGACCTGTTCCGCAAGGCCGGCTGGACCGTCGAAACCAGCGATCCGATAAAGGACCCCAAGGCCCTGGCCGAAAAGCTGGCCGGCTTCGACGCCGTGCTGGTGCGTTCGGCCACCCCGGTGCCGGGCGAGGCCCTGGCCAAGGCCGGGCAGCTGAAGGTGATCGGCCGCGCCGGCGCCGGCGTCGACACCATCGACGTCGAGGCCGCCACCGCCCGCGGCATCGCCGTGATGAACGCGCCCGACGGCAATACCCTGGCCGCCGCCGAACACGCGATCTCGCTGCTGTTCGCGCTGGCGCGCCACGTGCCGCGCGCCGACGCCGGCATGAAGGCCGGTGAATGGCCCAAGGCCGGCCTCACCGGCTTCGAGCTCGAGGGCAAGAAGCTCGGCGTCATCGGCCTGGGCCGGATCGGCGCCACCGTCGCCCGCAAGGCCCTGGGCATCGGCATGGAAGTGGCCGCCCATGACCCCTTCCTGCCCGCCTCGGCCGCCGGCAAGGGCAGCGTGCCGCTGATGGCGCTCGACGACCTGCTGGCCTGGGCCGACGTCGTGACGCTGCACATCCCGCGCACCAAGGACACCACCAACCTGCTCGACGAGACCCGCCTGCGCCGGCTCAAGCCGGGCGCCTTCGTCATCAACGCCGCGCGCGGCGGCCTGCTCGACGAACAGGCCCTGCTGAAGCTGCTGGAGGAAGGGCACCTCGCCGGCGCCGCGCTCGACACCTTCGCCACCGAGCCGCTGCCCAAGGACTCGGCGCTTCGCAACCATCCGCGGCTGGTGCTGACCCCGCACCTGGGTGCCAGCACCGGCGAAGCCCAGCAGGCCGTCAGCACGATCCTGGCGCGGCAGATCATCGACTTCGTCGCCACCGGCGCCGTCGCCGGCTGCGTCAACCTGCCGCCGCTGACGCCGGAAACCGCCCGCGAAGTCGGGCCCTGGATGCCGCTGATGACGGCGCTGGGCAAGCTGGCCGGCCGGCTGGTGCCGGCGCCGGTGAAGCTGCAGGTCACCTACGCCGGTCGCACCGAGGGACTGGATACGCGCCCGCTGACCCGACTGCTCGTGGCGGCGTTGCTGGGCCCCGCCTCGGGCCGGGTGACGCCGGTGAACGCGCTGCACGAAGCCGCCGCGCGCGGCCTCGAGGTCGCCGAAACCCTGGGCGGCGACGGCGACGGCTTCGACCGCCTGCTGCGCATCCGCGTCGAGGCCGGCGGCCAGTCCCGCGAGATAGAGGCCACGCTGCACCGCGGCCCGCGCGTGGTGCGCCTGGACGGCGTCGAACTGGATTTCGATCCGCTGGCCCACGTGCTGCTGATGCGCAACGAGGACAAGCCCGGCGTCATCGGCCTGGTGGGCTCCCACCTGGGGGCGGCGGGCGTGAACATCGTCAACTTCTCGCTCGGCGCCACCGGCGACGGTGGCGCGGTGGCGGCGATCACGGTCGACCGCGAAGTCGCCGACGCCCAGCTGGCCTCGCTGCGCGGCATTCCGGGCATCGTCTCGATGGAGCAGCTGTGATGCGCATCCTGCTCGCCCGCCACGGGGAAACGCCCTGGAACGCCGAAGGCCGCTACCAGGGCCAACACGACATCGCCCTGTCCGAAACCGGTGAACGCCAGGCACGCCTGCTCGGCGACCGCCTGCGCGACCTGCCGATCACCCGCGCGGTGGCTTCGCCGCTGTCGCGCGCGCGCCGCACCGCCGAACTCGCCCTGGGCCAAGAACGCGCCGGCCTGCTGAGGCTCGACCGTGACCTGCAGGAAATCGCCCACGGCGACTGGGAGGGGCTGCTGGCCAGCGAGATCCGCGCGCGCGACCCCAACCGACTGCGCGCCTGGCGTGATTCCCCGGAAACCGTGCAGATGCCCGGCGGCGGCGAATCGATCGTGCAGGTCTTCGACCGCGCCTGGCCGGCCTTCGCCCGGGCCTGCGACGGCCTGGACGAGGGCGACACGCTGCTGGTGGTGGCACACGACGCGGTGAACCGGGTCATCCTGTGCCGGATCCTGGGCCTGCCGCTGTCGCGGCTGTGGTCCTTCCGGCAGGCGCCGACCACCATCAACCTGCTCGAAGGTCCCGGCGCGGACGCGCTCGAGGTCGTGCGCCTGAACGACTGCAACCACCACACGCCGCTGTTCGGCGAGGCGGTCCACCGGGCGCTGTAGCCGCGGCAAACGCGCGATAATGCCGCCATGGCGCGCACCCTCGAACAGTGGCTGGACTACCAGCAGCAGGTCCACCCGAAGTCCATCGACATGGGCCTCGAGCGCGTGGGCGAAGTGGCGCGGCGGCTTGGCCTGGGCCGGCCGGCGCGCCGGGTCATCACCGTGGGCGGCACCAATGGCAAGGGGTCGACGGTGGCCTTCATCGAGGCGATCGCGCGCGCGGCGGGGCTGAAGGTCGGCGCCTACACCTCGCCGCACCTGCTGCGCTACAACGAGCGCGTGCGCATCGACGGCGCGGAGGCGGCCGACGCCGACCTCGTCGCGGCCTTCGCACGGATCGAAACGGCGCGTGGCGATACCCCGCTGACCTATTTCGAGTTCGGCACGCTGGCGGCGCTGCTGCTGTTCGAAGCCGCCGGGCTCGATCTGGCCATCCTCGAGGTGGGCCTGGGCGGGCGCCTGGACGCCACGAACATCGTCGACCCGGACTGCGCGGTCATCACCACCGTCGACCTCGATCACCAGGACTACCTGGGCGATGACCGCGAAAGCATCGGCTTCGAGAAGGCCGGCATTCTTCGCGCCGGAAAACCCTGCGTACTGGCGGAGAAGGACCCGCCCTCGTCGGTGCTGCGACACGCCTATGCGATCGGTGCCTTCGCCATCCGCGGGCATTCCGACTACCTGGTCGACGAGCTCGACACGGGCTGGCGCTGGCGCGATCCCGGCTTCAGCGTCGTCCTGCCCGACCCGGGAATGCCGGCGCCGGCGCAGCGCGGTAATGCCGCCGCCGCCATTGCCGCGCTGCGCACGCTCGACCTGCGCATCCCGGCCCGTGCGATGCGCGAAGGCGTCGCGGCGGCCCGGGCGCCGGGCCGGCTGCAGGTGCTGCCCGGCGCACCCGAGATCGTGCTCAACGTCGCCCACAACCCGCAGGGCGCGCGCCAGCTGGCCGACTGGCTGGCCGCCAACCCGAAACCGACCGTCGCGGTGTTCAGCGCCCTGGCCGACAAGGACCTGGCCGGCATCTGCCGCCCGCTGGCGCCCTGGCTGCGCGCCTGGCACCTGGGCCCGATCACCG
>CAXAYM010000057.1:0-10105 GCA_963973175.1 uncultured Arenimonas sp. | reverse complement strand
AGCCAGATTGCGACCACCCCATCCGGCGCCCCATAAGAAAAGGCCCCTTCCCGCTAGGGAAGAGGCCTCTCAAACAGCACGTAATCCGCTGCTTACTTCTTGAGCTTCGCCGCGATCGCCGCGCCCAGGTCGCCGGGCGACTTGACGGTGGTGACGCCGGCCTTTTCCAGGGCCTCGAACTTGCCGGCCGCGGTGCCCTTGCCGCCGGAGGCGATGGCGCCGGCGTGGCCCATGCGCTTGCCGGCCGGGGCCGAGGCGCCGGCGATGAAGCCGACCACGGGCTTGGTGACGTATTCGGCGATGAACTCGGCCGCTTCTTCTTCGGCGGTTCCGCCGATCTCGCCGACCAGGATGATGCCCTCGGTCTGCGGGTCGTCCTGGAACAGCTTCAGCGCGTCGATGAAGTTGGTGCCGTTGATCGGGTCGCCGCCGATGCCGATGCAGGTGGACTGGCCCAGGCCGGCGTCGGTGGTCTGCTTCACGGCTTCATAGGTGAGCGTGCCCGAGCGCGAGACGATGCCGATCTTGCCCGGCATGTGGATGTGGCCCGGCATGATGCCGATCTTGCACTCACCCGGGGTGATCACGCCGGGGCAGTTCGGGCCGACCAGCACGACGTCGTCGTAGCCGGCCAGGGTGTTCTTCACGCGCAGCATGTCCAGCACCGGGATGCCTTCGGTGATGCAGACGATGACCCGGATGCCGGCGTCGGCCGCTTCCAGGATGGCGTCGGCCGCGAACGGCGGCGGCACGTAGATGACGGACGCGTCGGCGCCGGTTTCATCGACGGCTTCGCGCACGGTGTTGAAGACCGGCAGGCCGATGTGGGTGCTGCCGCCCTTGCCCGGGGTGACGCCACCGACGACCTTGGTGCCGTAGTCGAGCATCTGCTCGGCGTGGAAGGTGCCCTGCTGGCCGGTGAAGCCCTGGACGATGACCTTGGTGTTCTTGTCGATCAAAACGCTCATGGATAGATGTCCTTGGGGATCAGGCGGCGGCCGCGACGGCCTTCTTGGCGCCGTCGTTGATGTCGTCGGCGGGCTGGATGGCCAGGCCGGAGTTCTTGAGGATCTCCTTGCCCTTGTCCACGTTGGTGCCTTCCAGGCGCACGATCACCGGCACCTTGACGTCCACTTCCTTCACCGCCGCGATGATGCCCTCGGCGATCATGTCGCAGCGCACGATGCCACCGAAGATGTTGACGAAGATCGCCTTCACGTCCGGGTCGCGCAGGATCAGCTTGAAGGCCTCGGTGACGCGCTCCTTGTTGGCGCCGCCGCCGACGTCCAGGAAGTTCGCCGGCTCGCCGCCGTTGAGCTTGATGACGTCCATCGTGGCCATGGCCAGGCCGGCGCCGTTGACCATGCAGCCGATGTTGCCGTCCATGGTGACGTAGTTGAGGTCGTGCTGGCTGGCCAGCACCTCGGTTTCGTCTTCCTGGCGGATGTCGCGCATGGCCAGCAGGTCGGCGTGGCGGAAACCGGCGTTGTCGTCGGAGTTGATCTTGCCGTCGAGCACGGCCAGGTCGCCGTTGGTCAGGATGGCCAGCGGGTTGAGTTCGACCAGGGCCAGGTCCTTTTCATTGAACAGCCGGTACAGGCCCATCATGATCTTGGTCAGCTGGTTCACCTGCTTGGCGCTCAGTCCCAGGCCGAAGCCCAGCTCGCGGCACTGGTAGGGCTGCAGGCCCTGCACGAAGTTGACGTTGAGCGACTTGATCGCGTCCGGATTGGTTTCGGCGACCTTCTCGATCTCGACGCCGCCTTCGGCGGAGGCAATGAAGGTGATCGAGCGGGTGGCGCGGTCGACCAGCACCGACAGGTAGAGCTCCTTGGCGATGTCGGTGGCCTGGGTCACCAGCACCGAATCGACCGGAAGCTCGACGCCGGCGGTCTGGTAGGTCGACATCTTCGTGCCGAGCATGGCCTTGGCGTAGGCGCGGACTTCGTCCAGGGTCTTGGCCAGCTTGACGCCGCCGGCCTTGCCGCGGCCGCCGGCGTGGATCTGCGCCTTGACGACCCAGAAGTCGCCGCCAATGGCCTTGGCCGCGTCCACGGCCTCGTCGGAAGTGCGCGCAACGCGGCCGGCCGGGACGGCGATGCCGTAGTCACCGAACAGCTGCTTGGCCTGGTATTCGTGGAAGTTCATGCCGATACCTGTGTAGGGAGGGGGTCGCGAACGGGGGCGGTATTGTCGCCGACCCGGCCCACCCAACGCAAAAAGCCCTGCGCCAGGTGCCCGGCCGCGAGGCATACTGGGCGCCATGGCCCCTGCCCCCCGCAAATCTCCCGGCCCCAGCCCCCAGCGCCGCGAGCTCTATTTCTTCACCCTCTACCGCATGCTGGAGGCGGCCCTGCTGGCCCTGGTGGCCTTCAGCCCGGCCGGGGAATACCTGCTGCAGATCCGCCAGCCGGCGCTGCTGCAGTCGGTGGTCATGCTCTATGTCGTGGCCGCCATCACCCTGCTGGTGGCCGGCTACCGCAGCGAACTCCCGCCCTCGCGCCAGGCTGCGATCGGCCTGGGCATCGACATCGCGGTGGCCGCAGCGGTGTTCGGTACGACCTCGGGCAGCCAGGGCGGCGTGGCGCTGCTGCTGCTGTTCAACGTCGGCGCCGGCGCCCTGATCCTGCCCCAGCGCGCGGGCCTGGGTTTCGCGCTGGCGGCCTGCCTGGTGGTGCTGATCGACAGCCTGTGGGTGCGCACGGTCGACCTCGAGAACGCACGCCCCCTGGCCGAATCGGTGATGTTCTCGGTGACCTACCTGGCCACGGCCGTGCTGTGCGAACTGCTCAGTCGGCAGGTGCTGGAATCCCAGGCCCTGGCCGAACAGCGCGGCGAGGAGCTGGCCAACCAGGCAGAGATCAACGAACTGGTGATCCGGCGCATGCGCACCGGCATCCTGGTCGTGGACGGCGAGCACCGGGTGAAGGTGTGCAACGAGGCCGCCTGGGGCCTGCTGGGCAAACCCTCGCCCGACCGCCGCCAACTGGCCGACATCGCCATGACCCTGCACCGCGCCCTGCTGGCCTGGCGCCAGGGCCGCGGCGAGATCCCAAAGGCCATGACCCTGGGCGACGGCACGCCCGAGGTGCTGCCGCGCTTCGTATCGCTCAGCGCCACCGACAACCTGTTCCTGATCTTCCTCGACGACAGCCGGGTGTTCTCCGACCGCGCCGAGGAGCTGACCCTGGCGACCCTGGGCCGGCTGTCGGCCTCAATCGCCCACGAGATCCGCAACCCGCTGGCGGCGATCATGTATTCGGTGCAGCTGCTGGAGGAAACCGCCCAGCTGCCCGAGGCCGACCAGCGCCTGCTGGAGATCATCCACACCCAGTGCCAGCGCATGAACGGCATCGTCCAGGACATCCTGGGCCTGGCCCGGCGCGAACGCAGCCAGCCCGAGTCGATCGACATCAGCCAGTTCGCCCGGCGTTTCGTCGATGAGTACCGAGCCAGCCACCCGCTGGAAACCGACGTGCTGCAGGCCGTCAGCGAGCGCAGCGTGCTGGCCATGGCCGACCCGCGCCACCTGCACCAGGTGCTGACGATCCTGGTGCAGAACGCCCTGACCTACGGCCGCCTGCCCGGCGAGCCGGCCAAGGTGACGGTGGCGGTGCGCAGCGCCCCGCCCGGCTCGCCGCCGGAACTGAACGTGATCGACCGCGGCCCGGGCATCCCGGCGCCGGTGGCGGCGCAGATCTTCACCCCCTTCTATACGACCAGCGAACACGGCACCGGCCTGGGCCTGTACATCGCCCAGCAGCTTTGCGAGGCCAACCAGTGCAGCCTGAGCTACCAGCCGGTGCCGGGCGGCGGCAGCTGCTTCCGCATCATCCTGCCGCCGGGCATGACCCTGATGCAGGACGAGGCCAGCCCGGGGCGGCTCAATCTGGCCTGAAACACCCGGCTTCGGCTAATGTGTAGGCGTCTCCAGCCCCCCGAACCCGCATGGCCAATGCCCGCAGCGCCCTGGTAGTAGATGACGAGCGCGACATCCGGGAACTGCTTGTCCTGACCCTGGGCCGCATGGGCCTGCGGGTGGACACGGCCGCCGACGTAGCCTCGGCCCGGGCCCAGCTGGCCCAGGGCGACTACGACCTGTGCCTGACCGACATGCGCCTGCCCGATGGCTCGGGCCAGGAGCTGATCGAGCACATCGCCCAGAAATACCCCGATATCCCGGTGGCGATGATCACCGCCTTCGGCAACGTCGAAGCGGCGGTGACGGCGCTCAAGGCCGGCGCCTTCGATTTCGTCACCAAACCCGTCGACCTGGCGGTGCTGCGCCGCCTGGTGCAGCACGCGCTGGACCTGAACGAGCAACGCAAGTCGGCCCCGGCCAGCGCCCGCCTGCTGGGCGACTCGGCGCGCATGCAGCAGCTCCGCCAGACCATCCAGCGCGTCGCGCGCAGCCAGGCGCCGGTGTACATCAGCGGCGAATCCGGCGTCGGCAAGGAGCTGGTGGCGCGACTGATCCACGAGCAGGGTTCGCGCGCCAGCGGCGCCTTCGTGCCGGTCAACTGCGGCGCGATTCCGTCCGAGCTGATGGAGAGCGAACTCTTCGGCCACAAGAAAGGCAGCTTCACCGGCGCCCACATCGACAAGGAAGGCCTGTTCCAGGCGGCCAACGGCGGCACCCTGTTCCTGGACGAAGTCGCCGAGCTGCCGCTGCACATGCAGGTGAAGCTGCTGCGCGTGATCCAGGAAAAATGCGTACGCCCGGTCGGCGCGCCGGCCGAGCTGCCGGTGGACGTGCGCATCCTGTCGGCCACGCACAAGAACCTGGCCAAGCTGGTCGAGGACGGCCGCTTCCGCCAGGACCTGTACTACCGCATCAACGTGATCGAACTGGCCGTGCCGCCGCTGCGCCAGCGCCGCGAGGACATCCCGCAGCTGGCCGAATCCATCCTCAAGCGCCTGGCCGGCGAAACCGCCGACACCCTGCCGGCGCTGAGCGAAGAGGCAGAGGCCGCGCTTACCGCCTACCCGTTCCCGGGCAACGTGCGCGAGCTGGAGAACATCCTCGAGCGCGCGGTGGCCCTGTGCGATGGCCAGAGCATCGAGGTGGCCGACCTCTACCTGCCACAGGTGGACAGCCTGATCGGCATCGAGGACGACATGCCGCTGCGGCCGGTTGCCGCCCCGCCTTCGCCCGCGATTCCCGCCGGCATGGCCGACGCTACCGCGCTGCCCGACGCGATCGAACAGATGGAGCGCGACACCATCCAGAAGGCGCTCGAGGCCAACCGCTACAACAAGACCAAGGCGGCGGCGCAGCTGGGGATCACGTTCCGGGCGCTGCGGTACAAGCTCAAGAAGCTGGGGATGGAATAGCGCTCGCAGCGGCGGCCGAAAGGTAGGCGCGGACGAAACCGTAGGGGTAGCCATCGGTGGCAGGAATGCTCGCGCCATATTGCCTTTCCAGCGCCAGGGAACCGGCATGATTTCCGTTGGCGATGGCTCCGAGTCGAGCAATCACGAGCATGTGTTCCTTTGTCAGGTACGGAGTGCTTGCCGGATCAAGCTGATCGAGCGCAGCCGTCGCTGCCGCCTCCATGGCCGGGCCGTCGCGGCGTGCCGTTGCGGCGTAAGCTTCCAGGACCAAGCGAGCCTGCCCGTCTTGTTGCCAGGCTCCCGTCCACACGGGTTCGATCCAAAGGCCCTCGGAATCGGCCGGAGAAAGGTAAGCCAGCGTCGATTCGGCGAGGTGGCTGACAGCAGCAAGCCACGCCAGGGTGCGTTCGGGCGAGGGTTCGGCGTCTGCGGAGTCCGCCAGGTCGTCCACGGCCATCTTCAGGCCTGCGGCCTGCGGCCCTGCATCGGACCCCTGGCCGGTCAGGAACGACCGGGCCAACAGGGCGTCTGCCATGCGCTGCGCGCTCAGGTTCCCCTGGGAATTGGGGGCCAGGGCGGCGGCGTCCACATCGTGCCGATCCGTGTGCATGGCAAGCACGGGTAGCCCTGTTCCTTCCAGGACGGCGGTCCAGTCCGCCGACATGGCCTTGAACCTTGCCTTCGGCGCCTGCAGCGAGACCACCGGGTGGAAATCATCGTGCGGAGGAACCCCAGCCAAGGTGACCAGGGTCCGGGGAAGGTTTTGGTTGCCCAGCCTCCGCAGTTCGAAATCGGCCACTGAGGCCAGGCCGACTCGCCGTAATTCTTCTGCGAACACCGAGCCCGGTTCGGCCGGGTACGTCAGCGCCGGCAAGGGCGAGTCACTCGCGACGAGCAGCAGGTTGCCCGGCCCGGCTTCGTAGACTTCGACGTGGGGGAACTCCGAGTCCAAGGCCGCAAGCATGCGCGCCAACAAGGCATTGTCCAGCTCGTATGTCTGCACCCACTGGACCAGCATTCCCTTTTTGGACAGATGCCGGCCGATGAAGCCGTAGAACTCCTTCGTGAACAAACTGGCCACGCCGCTGACCCAAGGGTTGGATGGCATGGACAGGATGACGTCGAACTGCTTTCGTCCGGCGGAGAAATAGGTCCGAGCGTCATCGATGTACAGATGCGAACGAGGATCGTCGTACGCGCGGTGGACCCGGGGGCCCATCAGCCTTGCACCATCCACCATGGCACGCTCTATTTCGATGGTGTCCACGCGCTCCACGTCGGCACTCCCCAGCAGCGTATGCGTCGTCAGCCCGGTACCCCACCCGATCACGCCCACCTGCCGGACCTCCCGGTGCAGGGCCAGGGGCAGTGCTCCGGAAAGGATCATGGTGATCTCGTCCGTTGCGGGGGCCGAGGAAAGATCGAGGTTCAGGCTGCCATCGGGCTTTCCGTTGGTGTTGATGTTTCGCAGGCCCTCGTAGGCCACCACGGCGACGGTAGCCGTCTTGCCATCGCGCAGGAAAGGGACCGACACATCGGCATCGAGCTGGGCGTGGCCCGTGCGGAATACGCCGGAGGTCAGCATGCGCGGGTCGGCGCGACCAAGAACCAGACTGGAAGCCAGCACGACAAGCGTAAGGGCCAGCGCCGCCGGTAAGGTCCGCGGGCTGCCGTCCCCGCTCGAGAGCCAGCGCAACAGGTAAACGCCCAACGCCAGGTCGGCCAGCGCCGCCAGGGTGACCGCCAGTTGCAGGCCCATCATCGGAATGAGTACGTGCACGGCCAGAACAACGCCGAGTATCGCGCCAAGGGTGTTGACAGCGTAGATCCGCCCGATGCCCGCTTCCCCGGAGCCGCGGCGCAGCGAGGCCATGGTGAGCAGCGGCAAGGTCATGCCGGCGAAGAAGGCAGCCGGGAACATCACCGCCATCGAGATGATCGCGCTGCCCGCCATGAACCCGGCATAGCCCGAGTCGGTCCTGGGAAGGATGTCCACCAGGAACGCTACGCCATGGAAACTCTGAGCGAACAGGGGCAGCGAGACCAGGGCCGCCAGTCCCATCCAGATCTGCGCCCAGCCCGCGGTAGCGACAGGATCGAGCAAGCGCGACGAACGCCGCCGTACCCAGAGCCCGCCGAATGCCAGGCCCAGGATGAACGCAGACAACATCAGCTCGAACGAATGCACGGTCGTACCCAGCGCCTGGTTGAGCATGCGAACCCAGCTGATTTCATAAACGAACGAGGTAGCGCCGGTCAGGCCCGCTGCGAAGAGCATTGCCCGGAAGAATGGCAGGCTGGACTGGTCGGCGGGCACGGGCTTGACAGGCTGCGGGGCCGGCGCAACGGCGGGTGCGACGTCCGGACGTCGGGCGACCCCCCAGGCAAGCAGGCCAACGAGCAGGTTCAATGCGCCGGCGAAAGCCACGGCGCCCGGCATTCCTATCCACGGGAGCAGCACGAAGGTGGCGAAAAGGGCCCCGAACGCGGCGCCAATACTGTTGCTGAAATACAGGCCGCCGAGGATCTCTCCATCGGCACGCGGCGCAATACGCAGGTAGCCACCGCTCATCAACGGGAACGTCATGCCCAGAAGTATGCTTTGCGGGGCGATCAGCAACGCCGCCCCACCCCATTGCCAAGCCCTGATGCCAGCCTCGGCTCCGATCCAGGGGTAGATGGTGTCCTGGGACAACCCGGTGTAAGCCAGGAATACGGGATGGAAGGCCAGTCCTGCCAGCCCGATCACCATTTCCACAATTGCGTACGCCAGTATCAGCCGGCGCCAGTGCACGCCACGCCGGCTCACCAGCCAGGCACCGATCGCCATGCCGCCCATGAAGATGCCCAGAACGAGGGACTGCGCATAGGCCGCGTGACCCAGGCTAAGTCCCAGGTAGTGCGACCAGATCGCCTGGTATATCAGTCCCGCGAAACCCGACGCCACGAAGAGGCCAAGAAGGACCCTCTCAAGCCCAATGTGTCGTGACGGCATGTCTGCTCCTCGTTCCCCGAAAAGGGCATTCAAGCTTATCGGAATACCCCGATTGCCGAGATAGCCGCTGCCGCGGGAGGAGGATGGGTCAGAATTTGACGTTCCGCGTCACTTTTGGACGCCCGTCACAGTTTTGGTGCACATGTCCCCTTCGCGGCTGGCGCTGCGTTCTCCCTTGTGCCTACCATCCCGGCCTGTGTGGGCCTTCAGGGGCTGGCACAGTTGATGCATCAGCTAAACGGCACGTGCCCCGGGCACGGCTACCCAAGGACGGGAAATCCGTTCCGACACGTGACAACCACAATCCACCTAGGGGATTCACCCATGAAGATGATCCAGAAAGGTTTCACCCTGATCGAACTGATGATCGTTGTCGCGATCATCGCCATCCTGGCTGCCATCGCGCTGCCGGCCTATCAGGACTACGTGGCTCGCTCGCAGGTTGCCGAGGCCATGGGCCTGGCGTCCGGCGCCAAGACTGCTGCTGCTGAGTACTATGCGGACCGCGGCACGTTCGCCGGCACGCAGACTCAGGTTGGCCTGGCGAATGCCGGCAGCATCAACGGCAAGTACACCCAGCAGGTTGTCTACACGGGCACCGCCACCAACGCCACCATTACCGCCACGATGCGCGGCGCCGGTTCGGCCAGCAGCAAGATTGCCGGCAAGACCCTTGTCCTGGTGGGTAGCGACGCAGGTGGCTCGATCACCTGGACCTGCAACACCGGCAACATCGACGACAAGTACCTGCCGAGCTCCTGCCGTTAATCGGCAATCAGCAGTTGCGTGACACCAGGGCCGCCTCGTGCGGCCCTGGTTTTTTGGGAGGGACGCGGATGCCGAAGTTAGCGCGCGCGCTCGCGGCACTGGGCCTGGTGCTGCTCGGAGCCATCGCCTTCTGGCCCGGATTGTCGGGCGGATTCCTGTTCGACGACTATCCCAACCTGGTGCTCGACCCTGACTGGAAAGTCACCACCCTAACTCTTGACGCCTGGCAACGGGCCGCCTTCCATGGCGTGGCCAGCAGCTTCGGGCGCCCGCTCTCCCTGCTGAGTTTCGCAGCCAACCACTACTTCACCGGCCTCGACCCCGGCCCGATGAAGCTGACGAACCTCACGATCCACCTGGTCAACGGCCTGGTCGTTTTTGCGTTGTCGCGCCGGCTGCTTGCCCTAGCGCGTGAGCGCGCGCCTGCCCCGGGCGACTGGGCGGCATGGCCCATCGCCGCGGCCTGGCTCGTACATCCGCTGCAGGTTTCCACCGTGCTGTACGTGGTCCAGCGCATGGAGCTGGCTTCGCAAGGAATGGCCCTGGCCTCCCTGCTGGCATACCTGGTGGCACGCACGCGGCAACGGGAGTCCAGGCCCGCCGCCGCCTGGTTCGTCCTGGCGGCCCTGGCCTGGCTCGCAGGGCTGGGATTCAAGGAAAGCGCCCTGCTAGTACCGGCCTATGCCCTCGCGCTGGAACTTTGCCTGCTCCGCTTCGAAGGTGCCGGGGGCCGCCTCTCGCGCCCCTGGATCATCCTGCATGCCGTGGGCGCGGTGTCTGCGCTCGCCGTCTTTGTCGTCGTCGTGATACCCGCCTACGCCACCGCGGACGCCTACCAGTTCCGGGAATTTGACCTGGCCGGCCGGCTGATGAGCCAGCCGGCCATCCTGGTGATGTACCTGGGACAGATGGTGTGGCCAGATCCGAACCACTTGCTCTTCTACTACGATCATCTGCAGGCGCCTCAGGGCTGGCTGCCCCCCCCCCTGGACACTCGCCGCGGCCATT
>CAXAYM010000056.1:0-10221 GCA_963973175.1 uncultured Arenimonas sp. | reverse complement strand
ACGAAGGCCGCAACCGGGTCTGCGTCGAAGCCTAGCCGACGTCCATCGGAGGGCGGGGCCCGCGGTGGTTCGGCCGCACCAGCAGGTACACCACCGACACCCAGGCCAGGGCCGCGGCCCAGCCGGCCAGGATGTCCGAGGGGTAATGCACGCCCAGGTAAACCCGCGACGCGCCCACCCAGGCGGCGAACGCCAGCCCGAAAACCAGCGCCGGCCAGCGCCAGCGCGTGAACCAGAGCAGCAGCACGATGGCGGCGGCCAGGCTCATCGCGCCCATCGCATGGCCGCTGGGGAAGCTGTAGCTGTGCTCGGGCGCGATCGAAAGCCACAGTGAGGGCCGTTCGCGTACGAACACCGCCTTGGCCACCAGGTTCAGCAGCGCCGAACCGCCCACGGCCAGGCCGAAATACACCGCGCGCCGGATCCTTCCGGCCACCAGCAGTCCCGCGAACACCAGCGCGGCCAGCGGCACCACGCCCCAGGTGAAGCCGAGCTGGCTTGCCAGCAGCATCGCCTGGTCCAGGGCGGGCGTGGCGCCGGCTTCCGCCCAGCGCAACAGGGGTTCGTCGAAGCCCAGCGGATCGGCTTCGTGGATCTCTTCGGCCAGTTCCGAGAACGCCGAGAGCGGCAGCGCGATGCCGACGAAGGCCAGCAGCAGCCGGCGCCAGCGTCGCTGCAGCAGCCGCCGGGTGCCACGCCAGAGCGCCGGCGCATGCGCAAGCAGCCGGCCCCAGTGATGCAGGACGCGCTCGCGCCGGATCAGGCGGTTTCCCCGCCGTAGCGTCGGGCCACGTACTGGTCGATGACGCCAACGAATTCATCGGCGATGTTCTCGCCGCGCAGGGTCATGGCCTTCTGGCCGTCGATGAACACCGGCGCCGACGGCGCTTCGCCGGTGCCCGGCAGCGAGATGCCGATGTCGGCATGGCGGGATTCGCCGGGTCCGTTGACCACGCAGCCCATCACCGCCAGCGACAGGTTTTCGACGCCCGGGTACTTGAGCTTCCAGACCGGCATCTGGCCGCGCACGTGTTCCTGCACTTTCTGCGCCAGCACCTGGAAGAATTCGCTGGTGGTGCGGCCGCAGCCCGGGCAGGCGGTGACAAGCGGGGTGAAGGCGCGCAGGCCCATGGTCTGCAGCAGCTCCTGGGCGACCTGCACTTCGAGGGTGCGCGCCGCCCCGGGTTCGGGCGTCAGCGAGATGCGGATCGTGTCGCCAATGCCTTCCTGCATCAGCACCGCCAGCGCCGCGCTGGACGCCACGATGCCCTTGCTGCCCATGCCGGCTTCGGTCAGGCCCAGGTGCAGCGGGAAGTCGGAGCGCGCCGCCAAGTCACGGTAGACCGCGATCAGTTCCTGCACGCCGCTGACCTTGGCCGAAAGCACGATGGACTCGCGCGCCAGCCCGATCTCGACGGCACGTTCGGCCGACTCCAGCGCCGACACCACCAGGGCCTCGCGCAGCACCCGGGCGGCGTCCCAGGGTTCGGCGCGGGCGGCGTTTTCGTCCATCAGGCGGGCAGCCAGGGCCTGGTCCAGCGACCCCCAGTTGACGCCGATGCGCACCGGCTTGCGGTATTCGATGGCCTTTTCGACGATCGCCGCGAACTGGGTGTCACGCTTCTTGCCGAATCCGACGTTGCCCGGGTTGATGCGGTACTTGGCCAGCGCCTCGGCGCAGGCCGGCTCGGCCGCCAGCAGGCGGTCGCCGTTGTAGTGGAAATCACCGACGATCGGCACCGGCACGTTCATCATGTCCAGCTTGTCGCGGATGCGCGGCACCGCGGCGGCGGACTCGGGGTTGTTGACCGTCACCCGCACCAGTTCGGAACCGGCCCGCCAGAGCTCCGCCACCTGCTTCACGGTCGCGGAGACATCGGCGGTATCGGTATTGGTCATCGACTGCACCACGACCGGTGCGCCGCCGCCGATGCGCACCTGGCCCACCGCCACGGCGCGGGTTTCGCGCCGCGGCATCGCCTTTGCTTCGCTCATGCCGGCTCTCCCTGCCGGGCTTCATGGGCATCGGCGTCGTCGCCTTCGGGCGACGCCGGCAGGCGTTCACCCAGCAGGACATAGTCGCCGGCGTTGAGCAGCACCTCGACGTCCTCGAGCAGGTCCGGGCCGCGGCTGCCGACTTCCGGGATGTGGCTGGCGGTGTCGTGGATCACCTCGACCCGGCTGCCCGCTTCGATGGATGCGCTGCAGACGAAACACCGGCCCGGCGTGCCGTCGATCGGGAACACCTCGACCGCGCGCTGCACCTGGCGGCTGCCGCCGTCGGCGCTGACCGCGCGCAAGGCCACGGGGCTGGAACGCCGCGACAGCAGCTCGACGCCGGCGGACAGGCTGCCGTCGGTTTCGTAACGCAGCCAGCGCATCACGCCGACCATCCAGTCCGGATCCTCGCCATCTTCACCAAAGCCCAGGCCGACCAGTTCGCCGACCTTCGCACGCGCCTGCTCGGCGCTGTCCCAGGCCATGCGATAGCCGCCCAGGCTCTGGTCGAGCACGCGCGCGCTGAAACGCGGAACGCGGGTCATGCTGGCACTGCCCTGGGTCCAGGCGGCACCGGCAACGACGTGGACCGTACCCTGTGCGGACTGGCGCATGAAGGTATCGAAGTCGCGCTGGCCCGCCAGCAGGTAGTGCAGGCCGCTCAGGCCCAGCACGGTGTCGAGCGCGTGCCCGGCTTCGTGGCGCACCAGGCCGCGTGCCGCCATCTGGCCAAAGGCGCGGCGCAGGCGAAGCAGCAGGTCGTTGCCCACCGGCACCGACAGCCCCGGCGTCGGCGCGAGCTGGCCCTGGCCATTGCGAACCCGTTCAAGCGCCCGCTCGACGTCGGCGGCGAAGGGAGCCAGGTCCAGCCAGGTCGAAGCGGTTTCATCCGGCGCCGCGCCCCCCGGGCCGCGGTCGGCGTCTTCGGGAACCACCGGTGCGATGCCCTCGGGCTCCCGCCCGAGCAGGCTGCAGCGAGCGGCATAAGCTCGGGTGGCCGGCCACAAGGCATCCTGTTCGGACTGGCCGAAGGCGTAGGGATTGACCGAGGCCATCAGCAGCGCCTGCAGGTACAGCGTCTGCACGTCCTGGGGGCCGCCGGCGGCCTTGTCGTCGACCGACTTTCGCTCCAACTTCAGCGAGCCGGCGAAACGGTGCACTCGATGCAGGCCCTGCCAGGCACCCGCCGGCGCCGGCCGGTAAACGCGCCAGGCCACGGCCAGCGTGCGCACGTAATGCCAGGCAGAGCGCTCGAGCGCCGCCAGGACATTGCCGCCGCGCAGGAAGGGCACGCTGCCGGACGGCGAGCACAGTTCACAGGCGGCCTGGCGGTAGCCCACGGCGAGGTCGAGGTGGAACTTGCCGGCGGCGGCGGCCGCCCGCGCCTTGTCCGGCGGCAACGGCAGCGAACTGCCCGAAAATCCGCGCTCGAGCAGCACGATGGCTTCGAGCACGGTGCCGCGCAGTTCCTCGAGTGCGGCGAATCGTTGCCCACCCTCCAGGCGCTGGCCAGCCAGACCGTCCAGGGCGCGGGCGATTTCCTGCTCGGCGGCCTGCGGGTTGGCACGCGGCAAACCCGCAACCCAGGCCTTCACCTTTTTCGGGTCGGCGGGGAAACGCACGGCGCCGCCCACGGGGGGCGGCAGGTCCTGGCACAGGCGGCGGTAGCTTTCGCTCATTCGGGGTCCTCGTGGCCGGCACAGTTTAGACCGGGCGGCGGCCCGGCCCCACCCCCGCTTGAACGGCAGCGGGTATCCTGTGGGGCCGTCCCCGGCCCCCGCCATGTCCAGCCTAGCCCGCGAACGCCAGGTCCTGCGCCCGTCCCAGCTCAATGCGCTGGCGCGTGACCTGCTGGAGGGCAACTTCCCGCAGGTATGGGTCGAGGGCGAGATAAGCAACTTTTCGCGGCCGGCGTCGGGCCATGCCTATTTCACGCTGAAAGACGATCGCGCCCAGGTGCGCTGCGCCCTGTTCCGGTCCAACGCCGCCCGGCTGCGCTTCGCGCCCCGTGACGGCATGCAGGTGCTGGCCCGCGGCCGGCTCACCCTGTACGAGGCGCGCGGCGACTACCAGCTCGTGCTCGACCACCTGGAGGAAGCCGGCGAAGGCGCCCTGCGCCGCGCCTTCGAGGAGCTCAAGGGCCGCCTCGCCGCCGAAGGCCTGTTCGAGGCGGCGCGCAAGCGCCCTCTTCCGGTCTTTCCCCGCCGGCTGGCCGTGATCACCTCACCGCGCGGTGCCGCGGTACGCGACGTGCTGAGCGTCCTCGGGCGGCGCTTCCCTCTGCTCGAGGTCGAGGTGCTGCCGGTGCCCGTGCAGGGCGACGGCGCCGCGGCGCAGCTCCGGGACATGCTGCAGCGGGCCGCGGCCTGCGGTCGCTACGACCTGGTGCTGCTGACCCGCGGCGGCGGTTCGCTGGAGGACCTGTGGGCCTTCAACGACGAAGCACTGGCCCGTGCGATCGCCGCTTCGCCGGTGCCGGTGGTGGCCGCCGTCGGCCACGAGGTGGACGTCAGCCTGGCCGACTTCGCCGCCGACCTGCGCGCACCGACGCCTTCCGCCGCCGCCGAACTGCTGGTACCCGACCGCGGCGAGCTGCTCGAACGCTTGCGCCGCGACCACCAGCGCTTTGACGCCCTGCTTTCGCGCCTGCTCGGAGCACGCGCCCAGCGCATGGACCAGGCCTTCCTGAAGCTGCAGGCCCTGCGCCCGCAGCTGCGACTGGAGCGCGGACGACACCGCCTGGAAGCCGTACGCCACCGGCTCGGCCAGGCCTGGCAGGCACCTGCAGCCCACCGCGGCGAACGCATGTCCCGGCTGCTGCGTCGCCTCGACCAGGCCCATCCCCGTCGCCGGCTCGAAGCCCACCAGCATCGCCTGGCCCTGCTCCGGCGCGCGCTGCAGGCCATGCCGGCGCGCCTGGTGGAGCCGCGACGCCTGCAGCTGCGGGGCCTGGCGCGGGCCCTGGAAAGCGTCAGTCCGCTGGCGACGCTGGGCCGCGGCTACGCCATCGTGTTCGGAACCGACGGCCAGGTGCTGCGGCGTGCCGCCGATGCCCGGGAAGGCGACCGGCTGCGGGCGCGGCTGGCCGACGGCGAACTGGTCCTGAAGGTCTTGCCCCGGAAGGATTAGTCCCCGGCCGCGGGAAACTGCCCGATCGCCAATGCCGTGGCGAACTCGATGCCGGCGGCCCGGCCGGTCTTTGCCCGGTACATGGCTTCGTCGGCGCGCCTGAGCAGCGTTTCCGAATCGTCACCGTCCTCGGGGAACCGGGCGATGCCGATGCTCGCGCCCACCACGACCCAGTGGCCGTCGATCGGCACCGGCCGGCTGATCGACGCCTGCACGCGCGCCGCCACCGAACGCAACCAGGGTTCGTCGTCACCCTTGTCCACCGACACGATGACCAGGAACTCGTCACCGCCCATGCGCGCCACCAGGTCGCCCGGCCGGACCGAGTCGATCAGCCGGCGGCCGATCTCGGCCAGCAGCCGGTCGCCGGCGGCGTGGCCGTAGGTGTCGTTGACCGGCTTGAAGCCGTCGAGGTCGAAGCTGAGCAGCGCGAAACGCTGGTCGCCGCGGCGTCCGCGCGCGATCAGGCGGCCCAGGTAATGCATGGCAAGGCGGCGGTTGGGCAGGTTGGTCAGCGCGTCGCGTTCCGCCAGGCGGCGGATGCGCTGGCGGTCGTGCAGGATGCGGGTGGTGGCCAGCGCGGCCAGCAGGCTGAGCCCCAGGCGGATCGGAAATCCGGGCATCCGCCACCAGGGGCGGGCATCCCAACCCTCCAGCGGCACCGCCGAGATCAGCCAGCTGCCCCCGGGCAGGAACGCCGGCACGCGCACGGCGTCGGCGTCCGCGGGCAGCCGCGTCCCGCGCACGATATCGCCGCCGGGGCCGGCGGCATCGCGGCCGACGATGCTCAACTGGAGCTCCTTTTCCAGGGCGAGGATGCCGGCGTCGCGCATCACCTGCTCGTGGTCGAGCACGAGGCTGACGGCGCCCCACAGGCGCGGAACGCCCTCCCGGTCGACCCAGAGCGGCATGCGGATCGCCAGCGCCCGGCCGCCCTGGCGGAGCTCGAAGGGCCCGGCCAGCAAGGGACCGTCCTCGCGGATGGCGCGCAGGGTCGCTTGTTTCTGCACCGGGTCGGCCAGCAGGTCCAGGCCCAGCGCCGCCTCGTTGTTCTCCTCGGGGTAAACCGCGGAGATCACGAAGCCCGGCGCCAGGCTGAGGTCGCGGATCTGTGGCTGGCCACGCATCAGTTCCGCGGCCGATGCCTTGAACTCGGCGGCGGATATGCCTTCCTGCCGCACCACCTGCACCGCCAGCCCGCGCACGAGGCCGACGTGGGCGTAGACCTGGGTTTCGAGCTGGGCGCGGAAGTCCGACAGGTCGCGCTGCACGCGCGACTGCCTTTCGCTGAGGTAGCGGTCGCGCTCGAGCTGCGCGGTGCTGATGCTGAAATACAGGCCCAGGGCCAGCACGAGCAGGCCGACGAACAGCGGCTTGCCCGGGCGCAGCCAGCCACTGGCCGGATCGGCGTCGGCGGCGAGGAAGGACTCGGGATTGGCGTCTTGGCGGGCCATCCGGGGCAATGTACAACGGCCGCCGTGAACCCGCCCCCATGCTTCACCCTTTCGTGGAAAGACCGTACCCTCGGGCCATGCAGGGCGAGCCAACCGACGAGGAACTGATGCTGGCCTTCGGCGCCGGCGACGCGGGCGCCTTCGAAACCCTCTACGCCCGGCACCGAATGCGGCTTTTCCGCCACCTCCAGCACCAGGTGCGCGACGCGGGCCTGGCCGAGGAGCTTTTCCAGGACGTCTGGCAGCGCGTGATCGCGGCCCGCGAACGCTACCGTCCGGAGGCGAAGTTCGGCACCTGGCTCTACCAGGTCGCGCACAACCGCGTGACCGACCACTGGCGGGCCAAGTCGCCCCGGCCCGACGCGCCCGACGACGCCCGCGAAATGGCCGAGCGGCTCCCCGACCCGGACACGCCGGAACGCCTGCTCTCGGCCTTCGAGGAGCGCCGCCGGCTGCAGCTGGCCCTGGAGGACCTGCCGCCCGACCAGCGCGAGGTGGTGCTGCTGCGGCTTGAGCAGGAACTGAGCCTGGAGGAAATCGGCGAAATCACCGGCGTCGGTCGGGAGACCGTGAAATCCCGCCTGCGCTACGCCATGGACAAGCTGCGCACGAGGCTGCGGCCATGAGTCGCCAACCCCGTTCCGGCCCCTCGCCCGTTGGAAGCCTTGCCCTTCCCAACCGGAGCCAGACCATGCGCCAGATCGCCGTCACCACCCTCGCCCTCGCCATCGCCGCAGGCTGCGCGCACCGCGCCGCCGACGACAGCGCCATCCCGGCGTCCGCCAGCGCCGACGCCGCCCGGGAAAGCCGCGAACAGGATCGCGGCCGCGCCAAGCACGCTGAGCTCGAATCGGTGGAAGTCACCGGCAGCCGGCTGCTGGAGCCACCGATGGCCGCCTCGCCGGCGGCCCCTCCCGCCGCCTTCATGCGGATGCCGGGGCCGCCGGTCGAACCAAACACGGAGAACTACGCCGCGTTTGAAGACAACGGCATCCAGCGCACCGCCGAACAGCCGGTCTCGACCTTTTCCATCGACGTCGACACCGGCAGCTACAGCAACGTGCGCCGCATGCTGGCCCAGGGCGCGCTGCCGCCCCGCGACGCGGTGCGGGTCGAGGAGATGATCAATTATTTCGACTACGGCTACCCGGCGCCGACCGATCGCCGCCAGCCGTTCCGCGTGAGCACCGAGCTGGCCCCGGCGCCGTGGGATGGCAAGCGCGTGCTGATGCAGGTGGGCCTGAAAGGTTACGAGGTGCCGCGCAGTGAAATCCCGGCCGCGAACCTCGTGTTCCTGATCGACACCTCGGGCTCGATGAATTCGCCCGACAAGCTGCCGCTGCTCAAGGAAAGCTTCCGGCAGATGGTGCCGCGCCTGCGGGCGCAGGACCGGGTTTCGATCGTGGTGTATGCCGGCAGCGCCGGCCTGGTGCTGCCGCCGACGCCCGGCGACCGCCATGGAGAAATACTGGCCGCCCTGGGCCAGCTCGAGGCCGGTGGCTCCACCAACGGCGGCGAAGGCATCGACCTGGCCTACGCGATGGCCCGCCAGGGCTTCGTGGAAAACGGCGTCAACCGGATCATCCTGGCCACCGACGGCGACTTCAACGTCGGCATCTTCGATCCGCGGGCGCTCGAAACCAAGGTCGAAGCAGGCCGCAAGGCCGGCGTCGCGCTCACCACCCTGGGTTTCGGCCAGGGCAACTACAACGACGCGCTGGCCGAGAAGCTGGCCGACGTCGGCGATGGCAACCACGCCTACATCGACAACCTGATGGAAGGTCGCAAGGTATTGGTGGAGGAAATGGGCTCTACGCTGCTGACCATCGCCAGCGACGTGAAGATCCAGGTTGAGTTCAACCCCGCGCAGGTCGCCGAATACCGGCTCGTGGGCTATGAGAACCGCCAGCTGGCGCGCGAGGATTTCAACAACGACCAGGTCGATGCCGGCGAGATCGGCGCGGGGCACGATGTCACCGCGCTCTACGAACTGTGCCTGGTGGGCATGGGCTGCGAATCCAGCGACGCCCTGCGCTACGGCGCTCCGGTGCCGCAGGCGGCCGGGGCCGGCGAGATCGCTTTCCTGAAGCTGCGCTACAAGCAGCCGGGTGAGGATCGCAGCGTGCTGGTCGAACAGCCCGTTCGCCGGCAGGACCTGCGCAGGCAGGCCGGCGAAAGCCTGCGTTTCGCCGCGGCGGTCGCCGCCTACGCCGACCTGCTGCGCGGGGGGCGTAACATGTCGGGCTTCAGCTGGGACCAGGTCGAAAGCCTCGCACGGGGCGCCCGCGGTGATGACCCCTGGGGTTACCGCGGCGAGTTCCTGCAGCTGGTGGCGCAGGCCCGTTCGCTGGCGCCGGCGCCGGCGCCCGCTCCCGACACCCACATCAGCCAGGACTGACGTTTCCCGATGAACAGCCCGCAGGACCCGCGCAAGGACCCGCTCACGGACGACGAAGTCGCCCTGGGCCGGGTCTTGCGCGCCCTGCCGGGCGGCGAGCCGTCGCCGCGCGTGGACGCCGCCATCCTCGCCGCGGCCCGCGACGCGACCGCGGCCACGCCGGCATCGGCGCGCCCACGCCGCGGGCTCCCGGGCTGGGCCCTGGGGACCGCTGCCGCCGCCGTACTGGCCGTGGGCATCGGCCTGCAGTTCGAGCCCGGACGTGAAGCGCGGCCCGAGGGACTGCCGACCGAAGCCCCGGCGTCGGCGTCCGCGCCGGCGGAGGAAGCCGTGCTGGAGCGGATCGAAGTCACCGGTTCGCGACTGAAGCGGGAAGAGGACGCTGAAGCCGATCGCGCCGTGCCCCAGGCCAAACCCGCCCCAGGCTTCCAGCGACAGCCAAGCGCTGCCGTGGCCTCCGACGAGGCGCCGCCTCCCCCGCCACCGGCACCTCCTGCACCGGCTGCCCCTCCCGTCGAAACCGTCTCGGAAACCGCTGCCGCGGCCGCCGGCGCAATGGCGGACGAGGCACGATCCCGCGAATCATCCGTCCTCTCTGAACGCGAGCAGGGTGAATCGACCCGCCAGCAGGCGCGGGCCGCGCCCGTTGCCAGCGAGCCCGCACCGAGGCGCGAAGCGGCCGACGCGGCGGACGACACCCCGCCATCCGCCTTCAGCGCCGACGAGGTACTGCCGCCGGTGGAAGACGACCGCCAGCTCCCGCCCGCGGCCTGGCTCGAACGAATCCGCGAACGCATCCGCCAGGGCGACCGCGCCGGCGCCCGGGCCAGCCTGCAGTATTTCGAACGCGCCCATCCCGACCTCGCGGTGCCGTCCGACCTCGCCGCGTTCAGGCCGTGAGCACGGCGCAAACCCTGGCCGGGCCGGCGAGCTTCGAACTCGAGGCCAGGCGCAGCCGCTTCCTGGCCCGGGCCGCACCGGTTGACTCCGCGCAAGCCGCCCTGGCCTTCCTGCAGGAGATCGGTGATCCGCAGGCCACGCACAACTGCTGGGCCTACCGCATCGGTCCGGAGTATCGCTCCTCGGATGACGGTGAACCGGGCGGCAGCGCCGGCCGTCCGATCCTGGCGGCGATCGAAGGCCAGGGCCTGGACCAGGTAATGGTGGTGGTGACCCGCTGGTATGGCGGCACCAATCTGGGCGTGGGTGGCCTGGTGCGCGCCTACGGCGGCGCCGCGGCCG
>CAXAYM010000055.1:0-10339 GCA_963973175.1 uncultured Arenimonas sp. | reverse complement strand
GACCACATGCGTTATGAACTGCACCGCGTGTGGGTGGTCGAGGCCAAGCTCAAGGAAGGCATGCGCCACATCAACAGCCGCCGCACCTTCTACGTGGACGAGGACAGCTGGCAGATCATGCTGATCGACCACTACGACGGCCAGGGCAACCTGTGGCGTTATTCCGATGCCCCGTCGGTGAACTACTACGAAGTCCCGACCTTCTGGTCCACCCTCGAAACCCACCACGACCTCAAGTCCGGCCGCTACATCACGATGCTGCTCGACAACGAGGACAAGGTGCGTGACTTCGGTTACCAGAGCACGCCGGCGAACTACTCGCCGCAGAACCTGCGCACCTCGGGCGTGCGCTGATCCACGCGTGAAGGAAACACCAGCCGCGCCCGCAAGGGCGCGGCTGCGTTAAGGGCCCCGCGGAACCCGGGGTAGTCGGAAGGGGGAGACAATGTCGAGCAAGCCATTCAACCGCACGCGCCTGGCGGGTGCCCTGCTGCTGGCGCTGTGGCTGCCGTTGGCGGTGCAGGCCCAGGAAGCGGAACCGGAACCAGAAACGGAACAGCCGGCTGCCGCCGATCCTGCGGCCCTGGACGCGGAAATCATGCCGCGCGCCAGCCAGTCCCTGCTGCTCGACGCGGTGCAGACCGCGGCCGGCTATTTCGTGGTCGGAGAGCGCGGCCACATCCTGGTGTCGGACGACGGCCAGTCCTGGAAACAGGCGCAGGTGCCCACCCGTTCGACCCTGACATCGATCACCAGCGCCGACGGCGTGCTCTGGGCCGGCGGCCACGACGGCGTCATCGTGCATTCCACCGACGGCGGCCAGACCTGGACCCGCCGTCGCATGCAGGTCTGGACTCCCGACTACGCCGATCCGCTCGACGGCGTGCCGGTGATGGACATCCTGATGGTGGACGGCATGAATGGCTTCGCCATCGGTGCCTACGCGATGTTCCTTGAAACCCGCGATGGCGGCGTCACCTGGGAGCCGCGCGGCATCATCAACTACGACGAGCCCGAGCCGGCGCCCGAGCCCGCGGTGGAGACGGCGTCCGCCGACGCCGACGCGCCCGCGGCCGACGACTGGACCTTCGACGCGTCCGACCTCGAACTCGAGGCCGAGGCCGATCCACACCTGTACGCGATGGCCCGCACCGACGAAGGCCACCTGGTCATCGCCGGCGAGCGCGGCGCCTTCTTCCGCTCCACCGACGGCGGCCAGACCTGGGAGCGCGACCGGCTTCCCTACGAGGGGTCGATGTTCGGCATCCTGTCCTTCGGCGGCGAACACCTGCTGGTGCATGGGCTGCGCGGAAACGTGCTCGAATCCCACGACCTGGGCCGCAGCTGGACCAACGTCGAAACCGGCGTGAACACCTCGCTGATGGGCGGGCGCGCGCTCGCCGACGGCGGCGCGATCCTGGTCGGCGCCAATGGCGTCGTGCTGTCGCGCCCGGACGGTGATTCGCCGTTCACCGAAACCCGCTTCGAGATGGCGAACGGCGAAACGCCGAACCTGACCGGGGTCCTGCCGGCCGGCGATGCCGGCTTCATCGTGGTCGGCGACAAGGGCGCCGGCCTGTTCCGCCCGCAGTAAGGGAGTTCACATGAGCCTGCCCAACAGCCAGCCCGGCCCCTTCGCCCGGATCGCCGAGAAGGTCGTATTCGCGAACCGGCCGGTCATCCTGGTCCTGTTCGCCCTGATCACGCTGGCGATGGCGTTCTTCGCCAGCAAGCTCGAGGTCGATGCCGGCTTCAAGAAGCAGGTGCCGCTGCAACACGAGTACATGCAGACCTTCCAGGACTACGAGGCGGAGTTCGGCGGTGCCAACCGCGTGCTCGTCGCGGTGATCGCGAAGGACGGCGACATGCTCGACCAGCAGTTCATGGCGACGCTGGAGAACGTCACCAGCGAGGTCATCAACCTGCCGGCGACGGACGACGCGCGTGCACGTTCGCTGTTCACGCCCAACGTGCGCTTCATCGAGGTGGTCGAGGACGGCCTGTCGGGCGGCAACGTGATCCCGCAGACCTTCACCCCGAACGTCGAAGGCTTCCAGGCGCTGCCCGAGGACTTCGAGCAGATCCGCAGCAACATCATCAAGGCCAATATCGTCGGCCGCCTGGTCGCCAAGGATTTCTCCGGCGCGATGATCTGGGCCGACCTGATCCCGGAAAGCGACGTCAACAAGCTCGACTACCAGGAGGTGGCCGACCAGTTCGAGGCCATCCGCCAGAAGTACGAAGACGAAAACCACAGCGTGCACATCATCGGCTTCGCCAAGATGGTGGGCGACATCAGCGATGGCGCGCGCTCGGTCATCAAGTTCTTCGCGCTGACGATCGGCTTCACCTGGCTGCTGCTCTTCCTGTACTCGACCTCGGTGAAGCTGGCGTCGCTGACGGTCGCCGCGGCGCTGGTGTCGGTGGTGTGGATGCTTGGCGCGCTGCAGCTGATGGGCTTCGGGATCGACCCGATGAACATGCTCACGCCCTTCCTGATATTCGCGATCGCGGTCAGCCACGGCGAGCAGATGATCAACCGTTTCCGCGGCGAGATCTTCTTCGGCGGCCTCGAGGAAGGCACCGTCGACGAGCTGCGGGCCAGCGCGAAGAACGCGGTCGAACCCCTGGAAGCCGCACGCCTGTCCTTCCGCATGCTGCTGATCCCGGGCACCGTGGCGCTGCTGGCCGGCTGCATCGGCTTCGGCGCGATCATGGTCATCCCCATCGACATGGTGCGCGAGCTGGCGATCACCGCCACGGTGGGCGTCGCCCTGACCATCCTCACCGACCTGGTGCTGCTGCCGGTGCTGCTCAGCTACACGAAGCTGCGCAACCTCGATCGCAAGCGCGAGTTCCGCCTGCGCCAGCTCACCCGCTTCGACCGCATCTGGGCGGCGCTCTCGCGCCTGAGCCGTCCGAAGGTGGCCTGGCTGGTCGTGGCCGTGGGCGTGCTGGGCTGGTTCTTCGCCTGGCAGCACGGCAACAAGGTGATGATCGGCGACGCCCAACAGGGCGTGGCCGAACTGCACCCGGACGCCCGCTACAACCAGGACGCCGTGCTGATCGCCGATCGCTTCGCGCTGGGCGTGGACATCCTCAACGTCATCGCCGAGGCCGCGCCCTCGGCCTGCACCACGTCCTATGCGGCGATGGAGACGATCGACCGCTTCGCCTGGCACATGCAGAACGTCGAGGGCGTCGAACAGGTGATCACGCTGCCGGCGGCCGCCAAGATCGTCAACGCCGGCTGGAACGACGGCCTGCCGGCCTGGCGCGTGCTGCCGCGCGACCCCGACACCCTGCGCCAGGCCACCCAGAGCTTCGAGACCGACTCCGGCCTGCTCAACAGTGACTGCAGCGCGATCCCGATCACCATCTTCACCTCCGACCACCGCGCCACCACCATCGACCGCGTGGTCGCGGCGGTGAAGCAATTCCGCGAGGAGAACGACGCCTACGCCGAGGGCAACCTGCGCGTACGCCTGGCCGAGCAGGCCGCGAACGAGCCGGGCTTCAGCTCCGACCAGGTCAACCTGCGCCTGGCCACCGGCAACGTCGGCGTGATGGCGGCCACCAACGACACCGTGCGTGCATCCGAACACACCATCCTGTACCTGCTGTACGCGGCGGTGTTCGTGATGTGCCTGATCAGCTTCCGCAGCCCGCTCTCGGCGCTGTGCATCCTGCTGCCGCTGGTGCTGGTCACCGAACTTGGCCACTCGGTGATGGTCGAGCTGGACATCGGCATGAAGGTGAACACGCTGGCCGTGGTCGCCCTGGGCGTCGGCATCGGCGTGGACTACGGCATCTACATCTTCGCGCGCATGCGCGAGGCGATGCAGACCGAGGGCCGCACCTTGTCGGAAAGCTACTTCATCGCGCTCAAGACCACCGGCATCGCGATCTTCTACACCGCGCTGACGCTGGCGGTGGGCGTAGCGATGTGGATCTTCTCCGACCTCAAGTTCCAGGCCGACATGGGCATCATGCTGACCTTCATGTTCATCGTGAACATGGTCGCCGCGATCATCTTCCTGCCGGCGCTGTGCCGCCTGCTGCTGCGCCCGGGCGAAAAGGACACCTGGACCCCGCGCCTGTAGGGCGCGTACGCATCGCTGCTTCGGGAGGGCGGGCTTCGGCCCGCCTTCCTTTTTGTGGCCGCAGGGATCCGCGGAAAATTCAGAGCTCTTCGGCGACGGGCGCAGGCCGCGCCTTGGCCTGGCTGCGCAGGGCGATGAGCAGGATGCCGGCGAGCGTCATGGCGCCGCCAACCAGCAGCTTGGGGCCGGGCCGGTCGCCCCAGAAGACGATGCCCAGGCCGGTGGCAAAGACCGGCGTCAGCAGGAGCCAGGGCATCACCTTGGCCACGGCATGCCGTTGCACGAGGCTGTAGTAGACGCCGTGGCCAATCACGGACGCGACGATCGCCGCATAGGCCACGCCGGCCCAGGCGGTGCCGGAGAACCCCGGCAGCCCGGCCAGCGCGCCGGGTTCGAACCACAGGCTCAGGCCAAGCAGCGGCAACACGCCGACCAGCGCGATCCAGGCCTGCAGGCCGTAGCGCGTCACGCCGCCGAGGTCGCGCATCAGCACCGTGCTGACCGCCAGGAAAAACCCCGAGGCAAGCATCAGCCCCAGCGACAGCGGGTTGTCGAGCACCAATGGGTCCAGGCCCAGCACCAGCACGCCGCCGAAGCTGAGTGCGATCGCCGTGCCGGTGCGCCAGGCGAATCGCTCGCCCAGGAACGCCCAGGCCAGCAGCACCGAGAAGGGCACGTAACTCTGCATCACGATCGCCGGTGAGCTCAGGTCACCGGCCAGTTTCAGCGCCCAGAAGCTCAGGCCAAAATGAAGCACGCCGGTGCTCAGGCAGATGGCCATCAGGCGCGGCCACTGGCCGGGACCGGGACGGCGCAGGAAGGGCGCCAGCAGCAGCACCAGGAGCGCAAGCCGCAGCGCCGAGAACAGCAGCGGCGGCATTTCCCGCAGTGCGGTGGCCGAGCCGAGGAAATTGCCGGCCCAGGCCAGGCAGACCAGCAGGGCCAGCAGGATGTCGCGAGGAGGCATGCGAGCGGCCGGGGGACGGAGGAAGCCCATTATGTGCCCTCGGGGCACGCGGCTTGCCCCGGCGTCCTTATCGGGTCAAAGTCGGTCCTGCGCCATGCAGGCGCGATCCTTACGAATGGGGAGATTCGCAATGGAAATGGCAGCAATGGGGGGTGCGCTGGTCATCATGCTGATCGCGGTGATCGTGGGTCTGCTGATCGCCGGACTGGTGCTGAAACTTTCGGTTCGCCTGGTGGCGGGCTTCTCGCCCGGCTACGGCCGTGCCCTGCTGACGGTGCTGGCCGCCGCAGTCCTGGGTTTCATCGTCAACCTCGTGCTGACGATGGTCTTCGGCGTCGGTGGCGGCATGATGGGCAGTGGCATGGCCTCCGGCGATCCCGACGCGGCGGCGGCGCTGGCCGGTGCCGGCATGGCGATGATGGGGGTGATGGCCGTGAGCGCCATCGTCAACCTGTTCATCATCGCGGCCTGCGTCAACTGGATCATCAAGCGTCCGGGCGGCATCGCGATCGGCTTTGGCCGTTCGATCCTGGTCGCCCTGGTCTACCTGGTGATCTTCATCATCATCGGCATGATCTTCGGCGTCGTCCTGAGCATGCTGGGCCTGGGTGCCGGAATGATGGCGGGGATGTAAGCCGCAGGCGAAACACCGGACGGGGCGCGGCTGCCTGGCAGCCGCGCCCTTTCTTTTTCAGTCGAGGCGGATGTCGGCCAGCTTGTCCAGGGCCTCGGCGTATTTCGCGCGGGTGCCTTCGATGACGTCGGCCGGCAAGCGCGGGCCGGGCGCGGTCTTGTCCCAGTCCAGGGTTTCCAGGTAATCGCGCACGAACTGCTTGTCGTAACTCGGCGGACTGGTGCCCACCTCATACTGGTCGGCCGGCCAGAAACGCGAACTGTCCGGCGTCAGCATCTCGTCCATCACGTGCAGCACGCCGTTGTCGTCCAGGCCGAACTCGAGCTTGGTGTCGGCGATGATGATGCCGCGCTCGCGCGCATGCCTGGCCGCGAACTTGTAGATCTGCAGCGTTGCCGCGCGGATCTGTTCGGCCAGCTCGGCGCCGACCTGGGCGACCATGGTGTCGAAGCTGATGTTCTGGTCGTGTTCGCCCGGGGCCGCCTTGCTCGAGGGCGTGAAGATCGGCTGGGGCAGGCGTTCGGCCTGGCGCAGGCCGTCGGGCAGGCGGATTTCGCAGACGGCGCCGGTGCGCTGGTAGTCCTTCCAGCCGCTGCCGATCAGGTAGCCGCGCACGATCGCTTCGACCGGCACCGGCCGCAGCCGCTTGGTGACCACCGACCGCCGCTCGTAGAGCGCGAGGTCCGTGCCCTCCGGCAGCACCGAGGAAACGGGCTCGTGGGTGAGGTGGTTGGGCACCAGGTGGGCCGTCTTGTCGAACCAGAAATTGGAGATCTGGCACAGCATCTCGCCCTTGCCCGGGATCGGGTCGGGCAACACCACGTCGAAGGCGGAGAGCCGGTCGCTGGCGACCATCAGCAGGCGCTTGCCCGGCAGTTCGAACACGTCGCGGACCTTGCCGCGATGGAGCAGGGGCAGGCCGGGAAGCTCGGCGGTATGCAGGGTGGTCGGCACGGGCGTCTCGGGAAACGGGACCGGGCCGGCCATTGTACGTGTCCCGGGCCCCCGGTGCGCGCCCGGCCGATGGGCCGGCTGCTAGAATCCGCGCATGATCCGACCCACCCTCATCCTGGGCCTGGCCCTGGCCCCGCTGGTGGCCTGCGCCGACGGCCGCACCGCCAGTCCCGAGGCCGCCCCGGCCGCCGGCGCGAGCGCCGGCGCGGCGCCCCAGCGGCCTGCCAAACTCGGCCTGTGCGTGGCCTGCCATGGTGATGACGGTCGCAGCCGGGCCGCCGGCACGCCGCACCTGGGCGGCCAGGACCGCCTGTACCTCGCACGCTCGCTGGCGGCCTATCGCAGCGGTGAACGCCGCCACGAACCCATGACCAGCCTGGCCAACAGCCTGCAGCCCGCCGACATCGAGGCGCTGGCCGCCTGGTACGCGACGCAGCCCGGATTCGCCGGCGGGAGCCAGCCATGAGGTGGTACGGGAAACTGTTCGGCTTCATCGCCGGCTGGCTGCTGCTGCGCCACCCGGCCGGCGCGGTGCTGGGCCTAGCCCTCGGTCACGCCTTCGACGCCGACTGGTTCCGCGCGAAGAAGTACGATCCCTACGCGGTGCTCGGCCTGACCGAGGACGCCAGCGAGGCCGAGATCGACCGCGCCTACCGCCGGCTGATCACCCAGTACCACCCCGACCGCCTGGGCGGCGTCGCCGAGGAACTGCGCAAGCAGGCCGAGGAAAAGGCGCGCGAGATCAACCACGCCTACGACCGCATCAAGAAGCTGCGCAGCAAACCCTGAGGCCACCATGTCCGACTGCATCATCGCCCCGTCCATCCTGTCCGCCAATTTCGCCCGGCTCGGCGAGGAAGTGGACGCGGTGATCGCGGCCGGCGCCGACTGGGTGCACTTCGACGTGATGGACAACCATTACGTGCCCAACCTCACCATCGGCCCGCTGGTCTGCGAGGCGCTGCGCAAGCACGGCGTCACCGCACCGATCGACGTGCACCTGATGGTGAAGCCGGTGGACCGGATCATCCCGGATTTCGCCGCCGCCGGCGCCAGCCTCATCAGCTTCCACCCCGAGGCCAGCGAACACGTGCACCGCACCGTGCAGCTGATCAAGGCGCAAGGCTGCAAGGCCGGCCTGGTGCTCAACCCGGCCACGCCGGTCGAGGTGCTCGACTACGTGCTGCCCGAGCTTGACCTGGTGCTGCTGATGTCGGTCAACCCGGGCTTCGGCGGCCAGGCCTTCATTCCCTCCGCGCTGGAAAAGCTCAGGCGCGTGCGCGATCGCATCGACAAGCTCGGCAAGCCGATCCGCCTTGAAATCGACGGCGGCGTGAAGGCCGACAACATCCGCGCGATTGCGGAGGCCGGCGCCGACACCTTCGTCGCCGGCTCGGCCATCTTCAACGCGCCCGACTACCGCGAGGTCATCGCGAAGATGCGTGCGGAAGTGGCCGCAGCGTAACCACGTAACGAAGCGGCCCCCGCGCCGCCGTCGCATCGAAGGGCCAGCAGGTGACCAGCAGCAGCTGGTCGCGCCCGGTGGCGGCGATGCGTTCGTGGCGGGAATCGGCGATCCGCGTGGCCTCCACCGTGTAACGGCGTTGGCCGAGGGGCGTCTGCAGCTCCAGCACGTCGCCATCGCGAAGCGCCTGCAGCCAGCGGAAGTGGGTATCGCGATGGCCGCTGACGACGACCGTGCCCGGGGCACCCGGTCGCGCGCTCGATTCGGCCCAGCCCGGGCCGAAGGCCAGGCTGCGGCCGCTGTCGCCGGCCAGCACCACCTGCGAAACGCCCAGCCGATGCGACGTGAGTTTCGCCACCGCATGGGTATCGGCCCAGGGCCAGGGCCGGCGAGTTTGACCATCGGCCAGGGTTTGCTGCCAGGTGGTTTCCAGCAGGCCCTGCGCCAGCGCCGCCTTGGCCGGCAGCCAGGCGGCCTGCAGGCCCATCAGCGCGGACACCAGCAACAGCGCGCCACCGAACCAGCGCCGTGCCGGCGCGGTGCTGCCGCGAAGGCGCCGCGGCAGCGGCGTGCGCTGCACCCGTGGTGGGACTTCCCTGTCCCGAGGGTGCATCCGTGATGCCGGGGCGAAGTTCACCGCGCCTCCTGCGCGGCCTGGGGGGAAGGCAGGGGAAACGGGCGCCGCCGGAGCAGCGGGCTGGCGTCCGAGGGCACGAAGAACCAGTGCATGTGCGCCAGCGCCTGCTCGGTCGAACGGTGGCCGGGCTCGGCCAGCGGCGCGGGAACGCGACTGCGGTTTTCAACGATCAGCACCATGTCGGTATCTCCTTTGGCTTCCAGCGGGAGGGGAGTCACACCCGGGCGCGCAGCATCAGCAGGCTGCCGAGCTGCAACACCGCGGCGACCAGCAGGTCGCGGGCCCAGCCGGTGCTGCCCTGCGCGAAGGCGAGACTGCCGGCGGGGGTGGCGTTGGCGAGGCGCGTGCTGCCCAGGGATTCGTGCGCCGGCCTGGCGGGGGTTTTGTCCACGGCGACCAGGCTGGTGTAGCTGCTGACCAGGCCATGGCGAAGCGCGACGTCGATCACCGCGGGCCGCAGGCTTTCGATATCCCCGCCGCGGCGGATTTCGTCTTCCAGCGCATCGATGCGGGCCCGGCCCCAGAGCCGGGCGATGCCGGGCGCGGGTACCGACTTCTCGCCTCCGAGCGCCAGCCGGCGCGCCCAGGGCTGCGGTGCCAGCCCGCGCACCGTGGCCACGCCGTCGATGCTGTCCAGGCGTGCGACCACCTGCACGGCTTCGCCCTGGTAGAGATCGGGAATGCGCGCCGGATACGCCTCCGCGACGCCCGGCCAGTCCACCTGGATGTCGCGCATGGCCGGACGGTCGAGCCGGGCCAGCAGGCCGTCCATCTTTTCCGCGACCTCGTTGACGTCGCGCACCACCACGCCGGTGCCGCGGCCGAGTTCGGCGGCCTTGCGCAGGAAGTGGCCGTTGGGCGCGCTGCCGATGCCGACCGGGAACAGCCGGCTCTTGCCGCGGCCCGATTCGATGAAGCGCAACAGCTGGTCCTCGTTGCCGATCGCGGCGTCGGTGGCCAGCACGACCTGGCGCAGGTAACCCTCGGGCGCGTGGTCGGCGAAGGCGGCAACCAGCGCCGGCAGCATCTCGGTGCCTCCCTCCGCCCGCAGCGAACGCACGAAGGCGCGGGCGCGGGCGACGTTGCCGGGTTCGGCCGCCACCGCATTGGTGAACAGCAGCTCGAAATCGTCGTCGAAGCGGATCACGTTGAAGCGGTCGCCCGGGCGCAGCCGGGCCAGCGCGCGGTCGGCGGCTTCGATGGCCTGGGCCATGGACGCACCCGACATCGAGCCGGAATTGTCGATCACCAGGATCAGCTCGCGCGGCAGCGGCGCCACCGGCAGGGTCGGCGGCACCAGCATCAGCAGCGCGTAGTCTTCGCCCGCGACGCGATCCAGGAACACCGCGCTGCGCGGCGCCTTGCTGGGCACGGGCTCCCATTCCAGGGCGAAGTCGCGGTCGCTGGGTTCGACCAGTTCGGCCAGTTCCACCCGGTGCCGGCCCTCGTGGCCGAACACGCTGACGGCATGCGTCGGGCTTTCGATGCGCTGGAGCGGAAGGCCGGCGTCGATCTCGGCCACCAGGGCCACCGTCGGCCCGGCGGCGAAACCGCGGTCGACGGCGGCAGTCGCGGCGGG
>CAXAYM010000054.1:0-10481 GCA_963973175.1 uncultured Arenimonas sp. | reverse complement strand
GTTTTCGGGGTTCACGGGCTTGGGTTCGCGCCCCAGCAGGTCGGCCAGCGCCCGGACGCCGGCTTCGCCGCCGGGCGGACACTGGTCGATGTCGGCTTCGCCTCGGGCAATTGCTTCGGCATAGGGCTTGCAGCCCGGGTAGCCACACTGGCCGCACTGGGTCTGCGGAAGCAGCCGGTCGATGCGTTCGACCATCGGGTCGGCCTGCACCCGGAAGCGCACCGTGGCCCAGCCCAACGCCGCGCCGAACGCGGCCGCCAGGCCCACGACCACCAGCACCGACAGCCACATCAGGCCGGCACCATGCCGGTGAAGCCCATGAAGGCCAGCGACATCAGGCCTGCCGTCACCAGGGCGATCGGCGTGCCGCGCCAGGCGGCGGGCACGTCGGCGGCTTCAAGCCGCTCCCGCATGGCTGAAAACAGCACCAGCACCAGGCCGAAGCCCACCGCGGCGCCGAAGCCATAGGACACGGCCTCGAACAGTCCCCTGCGCGCCTGCACGTTCAGCAGGGCCACGCCCAGCACCGCGCAGTTGGTGGTGATCAGCGGCAGGTACAGGCCCAGCACACGATACAGGCGCGGGCTCTGGCGGTTCATTACCGTTTCGGTGAACTGCACGACGGCGGCGATGACCAGGATGAAGCCCAGGGTACGCAGGTGTTCCAGGCCCAGCGGCGCCAGCAGCCAGTGGTGCACGCACCAGGCCAGGGCCGCCGACAGGGTGAGCACGAAGCCGGTGGCCAGGGCCATGCCGTAGGCGGCGTCGAGCCGCCGCGACACGCCCATGAAGGGGCACAGGCCCAGGAACTTCACCAGCACGAAATTGTTGACGAACACCGCGCCGACCAGCAGCAGGGCGATGTCGTCCATGGCGGCCTCAGCGCACCGGCATGCCGGCCCCTGCGCCGGCATCGGCGCCCAGCAGGGCCAGGGCGCCGCCGTCGTGGCCGGCCGAGAGGATCATGCCTTCGCTCAGGCCGAAGCGCATCTTGCGCGGCGCCAGGTTGGCGATGAACACCACGTGGCGGCCGACCAGCTTTTCCGGCTCGCCGTAGCTGGCGCGGATGCCGCTGAAGATCTGCCGCTGGCCGAGCTCGCCGGCGTCGAGCAGGAAACGCAGCAATTTGTCCGAACCCTCGACGAAACCACATTCGAGGACCTTGCCAATGCGCAGGTCGAGCTTGGCGAAGTCGTCGATGCCGATGAATGTCTCAGCTGTGGGAGGGACTTCAGTCCCGATGCTTTTGCCGGGCGTGGCTTTCGGGACTGAAGTCCCTCCCACAGGAGCAGCAGCGGCGGCGGCCGGCTTGAGGTCTTCCTTGCTTGCGTCGGTCATGGCTTCGATCTTCTTGGGGTCGATTCGGGTCATCAGGGCTTCGAAGGGCGCGATGGCATGGCCGAGCAGCGGGGCGGCAACGTCGTCCCAGCGTTCGACGGGGGCCCGCAGGAAACCTTCGGCCCGCGCCACGGTGGCCGGTAGCACCGGCTTGAGCGCTGCGGCCAGCACGCGGAACAGGTTCAGGCCCTGGCTGCAGACGGCCTGCAGTTCGGCGTCGGCACCCTCGCGCTTGGCGATCACCCAGGGTTTGTGTTCGTCGATGTAACGGTTGGCCTCGTCGGCCAGCGTCATCACCTGGCGCATGGCCTGGCCGTATTCGTCACGCGAGTAGCTTGCGGCCACCTCGCGGGCGCCGGCCACGAAGCGTTCGTACATGGCCGGATCAGGCAGCGCAGCGGCCAGCTGGCCGTCGAAGCGCTTGCTGATGAAACCGGCGCAGCGGCTGGCGATGTTGACGAACTTGCCGACCAGGTCGGAGTTGACCCGGGCGACGAAGTCCTCGAGGTTCAGGTCGAGGTCGACCACGCCGGCGCCGGTCTTGACCGCGAAGTAATAGCGCAGCGCCTCGGGATCCAGGCCCTGGTCAAGGTAGGTGCGCGCCATCACGAAGGTGCCGCGGGACTTGCTCATCTTCGCGCCGTTGACGGTGAGATAGCCGTTGACGTGCAGCGCGGTCGGCGGCCGCAGCCCGGCGCCGTGCAGCATCGCTGGCCAGAACAGGCCATGGAAATTGATGATGTCCTTGCCCAGGAAATGATGCATTTCGGTCGGGGCCGAACCGGCCGGGTTGCGGGCCTCGTCGGTGAAGGCGCCGAAGTCCAGGCCGGCCTTCGCGCACAGGGCCTTGAACGAGGCCAGGTAGCCGATCGGTGCATCGAGCCAGACGTAGAAATACTTGCCCGGGGCGTCGGGAATCGGGAAGCCGAAGTAGGGCGCATCGCGGCTGATGTCCCAGTCGCGCAGGCCCCCCTCGAGCCATTCCGCCAGCTTGGCCTTCACCGCCGGGTGGGCGACGTCGCCGGCCAGCCACTCGCGAAGGAAAGCCTCGAACTTGCCCAGCTCGAAAAAATAGTGCTCGGAGTCGCGCAGCTCGGGCGTGGCGCCGGACACCACCGAACGCGGGTTCTTCAGGTCGGTGGGGGCATAGGCCTTGCCACAGACCTCGCAGTTGTCGCCGTACTGGTCGGCCGCGCCGCAGTTGGGGCATTCGCCCTTGATGTAGCGGTCGGGCAGGAACATCTGTCGCTCGGGATCGAACAGCTGCTGGATGGAGCGGCTGGCGATGGCCTTGGGTCCGTGGCTTCCGTCCCGCAGGCGGGTGTAGATCAGGCTGGCAAGCTCCCGGTTCTCGTCCGAGTGGGTCGAGTGGTAGTGGTCGAAGTGCACGCCGAACCGCGCGAAATCGTCCTCGTGTCCCGCCTGGATGGCCTTGATGAATTCCTCGGGCGCCATGCCGGCCTTTTCGGCCGCCAGCATGATCGGCGTGCCGTGGGCGTCGTCGGCGCAGACGAAGTGCACCTCGCCGCCGGCCAGGCGCCGGGCGCGCACCCAGATGTCGGCCTGGATGTAACCCACCAGGTGGCCCAGGTGCAGGGGGCCATTGGCGTAGGGCAGGGCGGTGGTGACCAGGGCGGGGCGGGGCGTCATCGGCGGCGGTTTCGGTGCAGGAAAGGCCGGCATTATCCCATGAAAAAAGGGCCCGGCTTTCGCCGGGCCCTTGGTCAGATGACCAGTTTCGAGTTGCTTACCAGTTGAACTCGGCCTGCACGAAGACCTCGCGGCCGATCGGGCTGAAAGCGCGCCAGAAGAACGGGTAGCTGAAGAACGTGTCGTCCTTCGGGGCGATCTTGTCGAGCACGTTGTTCACGATCAGGCTGGCACGGAAGTTCTCGGTGAACGAGTAGCCAACGTTGAGGTTGTACACGTGGTACGGCGCGATGCGACCGGTCTCGGCCCAGTTCGGCAGGGAGCCGTAGCGGGTACCGAACACGGTGACGTCCAGGTCCTTGTACTCCCACGACACGCTGCCACGCATGCGGCTGCGGAAGTCGAAGTTGGTCAGGTCGTCGCGGTAGCTGTCGCGCGGCTCACCGGCGAATTCGGCGAACTTCTGGTCGAGCACGTGCGACCAGCCGAGCTGGAAGCCGAAGTTGCCCATCCGGTCGGTGTCGAGCGAATAACGCAGGGTCGCGTCGATGCCCTCGTTCGAGATGTACGAACGGTTGATCGGGCCACGGTTGACCTGCTCGATGCGGCCATCGTTCGGACCACCCACGGTGCGGATCACGCTGTCGAGGATGAACTGGCAGAAGGCCGAGCTGCCGTCGACGGCATTGCCCTGGCGGTCCTGGCCCAGGCGGCAGTCCGCTTCGTTCTGCAGGATGTAGGCCGAGCTGATGTCGCCGACCACGCCCTCGAGTTCAACCTGGTAGTAGTCAACCGTCAGCGACAGGTTGTCCACGATGTCCCAGACGAAACCGAAGGTGTAGGAGTTGCCCTCTTCCTCTTCCAGCCCCGGGTTGCCCTGGCGGACGCCAAACGCGGTGTAGTTGTAAGCCGTCTGGTTGCCGCACTGGGTAACGGTGAAGCCGGCGTTGCGGCAGGCGAACTCGTCGAAGATGCCCGAGAAGAAGCCGCTCTCGTCGGCGAAGACGAAGTGCATGTCCGGGGCACGGAACGAGGTGGAATAGGCGCCGCGGATCAGCAGGCTGTCGAACGGACGCCATTCCAGACCGGCATTCCAGGTGAACGCGTCGTCCACGTTGGTGATGTCGTCATAGAGGTCGTAGCGCGCCGCCAGGGTGGCCTTGAAGGTGTCGTGCAGCGGGATCGAGAACTCGGTGCCGAAGGCGTAACGATCACGCTCGCCGCCACCGCCGGTGCCGGTCAGGTTGTAGATGACGTTCTGGCCCGGCAGGATGCGCGGATCGGCCTGCAGGTTGTACTCCTGCGTGCCCATTTCCAGGGTCGCCGCGAAGGCGAGCGGGCCGGCCGGCATCTCGAACAGGTCGCCGGTGACCACGAACGACAGGTTCGAGGCGCTGGAATCGGCGCGGGTCTTGACGACGGTCGACAGGGCCTGGAACTCGGCCGGGGTGATCGGGTTGAAGTAACGATCCTGGTTCAGCTGGTACACCGGGTAGGCGCCAAAGAACGGATCGGCACCCGGTAGCTGCGGACCGAGGAAGAAGTCGGTCAGGGCCTGGGCCAGGAAGCGCGGACGGTCGTTGTTGGTCTCGTACTCGGAGTGGCTGACCACCGCGTCCCAGGTGTAACGGCCGTCGGCGAAGGTGCCGCGCAGGCCGGCCGCGAAGTCGATGGCCTGCTCTTCGAAGAGCGTGCGCTGGGCGTCGAGGCCGCCGGTCTCGGCCGGGGTGAAGATGCGCTGGCCGTCCAGGATCGAACCGAAGTTCGGGTCATAGAACAGCGGCACCGACCAGAACTGGGTGTTCGAGGCCGCCGAGGCGTCCGAGCTCCAGACGTTCAGGCTCATGAAAGCCTGGGTGTTGTCGGTGATGTCCAGGGTGCCGTAGACGTAACCCGAGATGTTTTCGTCGGCGTTGCGGATGGCCTGGGTCGCCGGGTAGCCGTAATAACCGCACCACGAACCGGTCGGACGGGCGTCGATCTCGAAGTCGCCGCCCCAGCGGGAGCAGGTGGACTGCAGGTTCTCGCCGGGCTGCCAGACCTGGCTGCCGGCGCCGGTGCCGACCAGGCGGTCGCGCAGGCGGATGCCCTGCACCGCGGTGGCCGCGGCCGGATCGACCGACGGGTCGTCGCGGTAGGAGTCCATGAAGTCACGCTCGGAGGCGAACATCTCGCCGCGCTCGTAGTACTCCACGGCGTAGGTCAGGCTCCAGCGGTCGCCGGTGTTGCCACCCACCCACTGGATGTTGTTCAGCGGCGAACCGCCACGGGTCGGACGGCCGGTCAGGTACGAGAGGTACTGACCTTCGAAGTTGGTCTTCAGGACGATGTTGATCACGCCCGCGACCGCGTCGGAACCGTAAATGGCCGAGGCGCCACCGGCGAGCAGCTCGATGCGCTCGACCGCGGCGGTCGGGACCGACGACAGGTTCACGAAGTTGGACTGGCCGTTGTACGGCAGCGGGTAGTCCGCGGCGCGACGACCGTTGATCAGGGTCAGCACGCGGCCCGGGCCGAGGCCGCGCAGGTTCAGCACCTGGGCGTTCGGGGTGAAGCCGTTCTGGGTCAGTTCGTTCTGGATCGAACCGGTGGTCTGGGTCAGCGTGTTGAGCGCGTCATAGACCGTGTTGAAGCCTTCGGCCTCGATCTGCGCCGCGGTGATCACGGTGACCGGGGACGGACCCTCGATCTCGGCGCGCTTGATGCGGGAGCCGACGACTTCGACGGTATCGAGTTGGGCGGTATCCGCGGAACCTTCCTCTTCCTCATCCGCCGACTCCTGGGCGAACGCGGCGCCGCAGGCAAACGGGATGGTCAGGGCAAGGGCAAGGGAACGCGCAAGCACCGAACGGCGGTACCCGGCAATTGGAGCAGTAGTCATTAGACCCCCTAGAATGGACGCTAGTTATATGGAACTGACTTGAAGTCGCTTTCGGCGTACCCATTCCGGCGCCGCCTTAACCGGAAAGTAACACAGGGCTGGGCCGAAATGCATCATGACCTCCGGCCTATTCGCAAAGATGAATCCGGGAACCGCTAGTCGGTCACAAAAAGCAACAAAAACAGGAGTTTGCAATGCAGCTGAACGAACAGTCCGTCCGCAGTGCGCTGGCCGCCATCACCGACCCCCACACGGGGCGCGACCTGGTGGACCAGGGCAGCGTGCGCGGCCTCGGGCTGGACGGGGACCGGGTGGCGGTCGAGCTGCTGCTGGGCTACCCCGCGGCCGGCTGGCATGACCGCCTGGCCGCCCAGGTCCGGGACGCCCTCGAAGCCTTGCCCGGCGTCGCGCGCGCGACCGTCTCGGTGGCCTCCCGGGTGCACTCCCACAAGGTCCAGAAGGACCTGACCCCGCTGCCGGGCGTGCGCAACATCATCGCCGTGGCCTCCGGCAAGGGCGGCGTGGGCAAGTCCACCACGGCGGTCAACCTGGCCCTGGCCCTGCAGGCCGAGGGCGCCACGGTCGGCGTGCTCGACGCGGACATCTACGGCCCCTCGATCCCCAAGATGCTGGGCCTGGAGGGCCGCCCCGACAGCCCCGACGGCAAGTCCATCGAGCCCAAGCGCAACCATGGCCTGCAGGCGATGTCGATCGGCCTGCTGGTCGGCGAGGACACGCCGATGATCTGGCGCGGCCCGATGGTCACCCAGGCCCTTCAGCAGCTGCTCAACGACACCCGCTGGGACGGGCTGGACTTCCTGGTCATCGACCTGCCGCCGGGCACCGGCGACATCCAGCTGACCCTGGCCCAGCGGGTACCGGTCTCGGGCGCGGTCATCGTCACCACCCCCCAGGACATCGCCACCCTGGACGCGCGCAAGGCCCTGCAGATGTTCGCCAGGGTCGAGGTGCCGGTGCTGGGCATCGTCGAGAACATGGCGGTGCACACCTGCACGAACTGCGGCCACACCGAGCACGTGTTCGGCGCCGGCGGCGGCGAGCGCATGGCCGCCATGTACGAGGTGCCGCTGCTGGGCGCGCTGCCGCTGGACATCCGCATCCGCGAACAGGCCGACTCGGGCACGCCCACCGTGGCCGCGGATCCGGAATCGGCGCTGTCGCTGGCCTACCGGGACATCGCCCGCCGCACCGCGGCCCGGCTGTCGCTGGAGGCGCGCAACAAGGCCATCGGCCTGCCCAACATCGTCATCCAGAACACCTGAGCCGCTAGAGTCCCGCCTTTCGCCCGAGAGCCCCCGAATGAGCATCAAGTCCGACAAGTGGATCCGCCGCATGGCCGCCGAGAAGGGGATGATCGAGCCCTTCGAGCCGGGCCAGGTCAAGCATGCGGCCGACGGCCACCGCATCGTCAGCTACGGCACCTCGAGCTACGGCTACGACGTGCGCTGCGCCCGCGAGTTCAAGATCTTCACCAATATCAACTCGACGATCGTCGACCCCAAGGCCTTCGACCCCTCGAGCTTCGTCGACGTGGAGTCGGACGTGTGCATCATCCCGCCCAACAGCTTCGCGCTGGCGCGCACGGTGGAGTTCTTCCGCATCCCGCGCGACACCCTGGTGGTGTGCCTGGGCAAGAGCACCTATGCCCGCTGCGGCATCATCGTGAACGTCACGCCGCTCGAGCCCGAATGGGAAGGCCACGTGACCCTGGAATTCAGCAACACCACCCCGCTGCCGGCGAAGATCTATGCCGGCGAGGGCGTGGCGCAGATGCTGTTCTTCCAGTCCGACGAGGTCTGCGAAACCAGTTACAAGGACCGGGGCGGCAAGTACCAGGGCCAGACCGGGGTGACGCTGCCGCGAACCTGAGGACCGGTCGCCGCCTCAGCCCTTCTTGACGAGCATGTTGATGCCCAGGGCGATCAGCACCAGCGGCCACCAGTCGAGCAGCATCTCCCAGACCCGGAAGTTCGGCACCAGGTTGTTGGCCAGCAGCAGGGCGCCGAGCACGATCAGGATGATGGCGGGGATCAGGTTGGCTTTCATGGGGGCTCCGGTTCAGCGGCCGGGGTCGTCCAGGCCTTTGCGCAGGGACGATACCAGCGCTTCGCGCGCGGCGTCCGGATAAGGCTGGCGCGGGCCGCTGCCCCAGACCGGGCCCGGCCAGGCGGCATCGCCCTCGCGCCGCGCCACCACGTGCACGTGCAGCTGGCGAACGATATTGCCCAGCGCGCCGATGTTGAGCTTGTGCACCGGCCCCAGTCCGCGCAGGGCGCGGCCGGCGAGGTTGATCTCGGCCAGCAGCAGGCGCTGGGCATCGCCGTCCAGATCCAGCCACTCCTCGGCGCCGGGCAGGCGCGGAACCAGCACCAGCCACGGGAAGCGGGCATCGTCCATCAGCCGCAGCTGCGACAGCGGGCCGTCCGCGACCAGGACCGAATCCCCCGCCAGCCGCGGGTCCAGGCAAAAACCAGCGGCCATGCTCAGCGCAGGTTCTTCTGCAGGAACATCAGCGTGCGCTGCAGGGCCTGCTGGGAAGCGTGGGCGTTGTAGTCGGCGCGCTGGTCGCAGTCGAAGCCGTGGCCGGCGCCGGGCCAGACATGGATCTCGACACCCGACAGCGCCTCGCGGTGCTTTTGCACGTCCTCGGACGGGATCAGCGGGTCGTTCTCGCCGAAGTGCAGCAGCAGCGGCGCCTTGGGCCGTTCGCCGAGCAGGGGCACCGTGCGGCCGCCGTAGTAGCTCACGGCCGGCAGGCCCAGCCGGGTGTTGGCGAGGTAGGCGACGCTGCCGCCCCAGCAATAGCCGATCACGACGACGCGGTTGTCGGCCTCGAGCATGTCGTAGGCGCCGCGGACCCCGTCCAGGGCGCCGTTGAAGCCGAGTTCTTCGGCGATCGCCCGGCCCTTGGCAACGGACTCCTCGTCGTAGCCCAGCTCGGTCCCCGGGTGGACCTGGTCGAACAGGGCTGGGGCCACGGTGACGTAGCCGTAGTTGGCGAAGCGGTCGGCCTGGGCGCGGATGTAGTGGTTAACGCCGAAGATCTCGTGGACCAGGATGATGGCGCCGCGCGGCGAAATATGCGGCTTGGCCTGGTAGCCGGAGATCCGCCCATGGCGGGTATTGATGGAGATCGACTGGCCCATGCCCCTTCCCCTGCTTCCTCTGCCCCGGCGCCTAGCCTACACCGGGCGCGGCGCCGGGGGAGGGTATACTCCGCGCCCCCGCCCCGAACCCGTGCCCCATGTCCGCCAGCCAGCCCAAGGTGGGCTTCGTCAGCCTCGGCTGCCCGAAGGCCCTCGTCGACTCCGAACGCATCCTCACCCAGCTCCGGGTCGAGGGCTATGACATCGTGCCCAGCTATGACGACGCCGACGTGGTGGTGGTCAATACCTGCGGCTTCATTGATTCGGCCGTGGCCGAAAGCCTGGACGCCATCGGCGAGGCGCTGGCCGAAAACGGCAAGGTCATCGTCACCGGCTGCCTGGGCAAGCGCCCCGAGCAGATCCTGCAGGCGCACCCGGACGTGCTGTCGATCAGCGGCCCCCAGGACTACGCCAGCGTGATGTCGGCGGTGCACAAGGCCCTGCCGCCCAAACACGATCCCTTCGTGGACCTGGTGCCGGACTACGGCCTCAAGCTGACGCCGAAGCACTACGCCTACCTGAAGATTTCCGAAGGCTGCAACCACCGCTGCAGCTTCTGCATCATCCCCTCGATGCGCGGCGACCTGGTGTCGCGCCCGGTGGACGAGGTGCTGCGCGAGGCCGAAAAGCTGGCGCGCGGCGGGGTGAAGGAGCTGCTGGTGGTGTCCCAGGACACCAGCGCCTATGGCGTCGACCTGCGCTACGCCGAGCGCGAATGGCGCGGCAAGGCGTACCAGACCCGCATGAAGGGTCTGTGCGAAGGCCTGTCCGAACTGGGCCTGTGGACGCGCCTGCACTACGTCTACCCGTATCCGCACGTGGACGACATCATCCCGCTGATGGCCGAGGGCAAGGTGCTGCCCTACCTGGACATCCCGTTCCAGCACGCCAGCCCGCGCATCCTGAAGCTGATGAAGCGCCCCGGCGCCGTGGAAAAGACCCTCGAGCGCGTGCAGCGCTGGCGCGCCATCTGTCCGGAGCTGACCATCCGCAGCACCTTCATCGTGGGTTTCCCTGGCGAAACCGAGGAAGACTTCGAGCAGTTGCTGGCCTTCATCGACCAGGCCGAGCTCGACCGGGTCGGCGCCTTCGCCTATTCGCCGGTCGACGGCGCGGCAGCCAATGCCCTGCCGGATCCGGTGCCGGAAGAGGTGAAGCAGGAGCGCCTGGCGCGTTTCATGGAGCTGCAGGCCGAGATCAGCACCGAAAAGCTCGAGCGCAAGGTCGGCACGGTGCAGCGTTGCCTGGTGGACGCGATCGATGGCGAGCTCGCCATCGCCCGATCGATGGCCGATGCGCCCGAGATCGACGGTCTCGTGCAGATCCAGGACGGCGAGGCCGCCGGCCTGAGGCCCGGTGATTTCTGCGACGTGCGCATCATGGGCAGCGACGAGCACGACCTGTTCGGCCTGGTCGGCGACCACGACGATTAAGCCTGTAGGAGC
>CAXAYM010000053.1:0-10829 GCA_963973175.1 uncultured Arenimonas sp. | reverse complement strand
CCCGAACCCGAGCCCGAGCCCGAGCCCGAGCCCGAGCCCGAGCCCGAACTCGAACCGGAGATCGAACTCCCGGCCATCGAACGCCCGGTGCTGGATGCAATCGAGGTTCCGGAGCCGGTCGTGGACTCCCCGGTGCCCCGGCCATCGCCGGTGACGGTGGACATCGCCATCGAGGACGCGCCGATGCAGCCGGCGCGCGTGCGTGCCGAGGCGCCGACCATCGAACCCGCGCTGCGCACCGACCTGCCCAGGCCGGACCCGGGCATCGCGCTGGCGCCGGTGCTCGAGAGTCCCGAGGTCGAGCGCAGCCGGCCGACCATCGATTTCGAACCCCTGGATCCGGACAAGAAAAAGAAGACCCGGATCGTCATCGATCCGATCACGCTCGAGCCGCTCGAGATCGATGAAGCCGTGGCGGGTGATCCGCCGCCGCCGCCCGCGCCGGGCCAGCAGGCCGCCGATGTGTGGGCGCAGGACGCCCGCTCCGGCAGCCCGGCGCTGCAGGCGGTCGAGCCGTCGCCGCGCGGAGGTTCCCTGTCGATCTACAACCCCGACGGCTCGCTGGCCTTGCCTGATGAAGTGCGCGAACAGATCGCCGAGTCCGGAGGCGATGACCGCCGCTTCGGTTTCCGCCAGCCGGGCCTGGAGGAATCGGCCGAGTTCATGAAGCGCCGCAAGGTGCTCGAATACGAACCCACGCGTTTCGACGCCAGCTGGCGCCCCGATACGGACCTGCTGACCGAGCTGCTGGAAAAGGCCGTCGAAGCGTCCACCGTGTTCGTTGATATCCCCATTCCTGGTAGCCCGGGTTCGAAGCTTCGCTGCGGCGTGGTCGTGCTGGCGGCTGGTGGCGGCTGCGGCATCTACAACCTCAACTCCGGCGACGCCGTGGTCAACGCCGGCGATGATCCGGATACGCTCAGCCCGCAGGAACAGCGTCAATGCCAGCTGTGGTGGGACCAGATCGTCGATCCCGACAGCCACGCCGCCTGGCGCCGCACGCGTGCGCTCTACGAAATCGAATGCCGCAAGCCGCACGCGAAGGATCCGATGCCGCCCGGCTAGGCCCCAAAAACACAAGGCCCCGCGATGCGGGGCCCCGTGGGTACGGCGGACAACGCGATATCAGCGCTGTTCGACGTCGCTCAGGTCCTGCAGGTCGCCGTCCTGGGCCGCGTAGAACGCCGACAGGTCGTCGATGTCCTCGTCGGTCAGCGCGGCGGCCATGCCGGCCATAATCGCGTTCTGTCGCTTGCCCGACTTGTAATCGTGCAGCGCCTTGGCCAGGTACTCCGGATACTGGCCGGCGAGCTTGGGGTAGGTCGGGTCGAGCGACTCGTTGCCGGTCGGGCCATGGCAGGACGCGCAGGTCTTGGACTTTTCCTGGCCGGCAGCGACGTTGCCGACCGGGCCGGCGGCCAGCACCGGGGTGGCGAGGGCCAGCAGGGAAAGGCTTGCGAGGGTACGGATGGAGTTCATTGGCGCGGCCCTCACTTGGTCTTCTTCACACTGGACAGGTAGGCAGCGATGTCGGCGATCTCCTGGTCGGAGAAGGACTCGGCCTGGGCCTGCATGGTCGGATGCTTGCGCTCGCCCTTCTTGTAGGCGTTGAGCGCAGCCACGAGGTAGGCCTCGTTCTGGCCACCGACCTTGGGCACGCGGTAGGTCGGGTAGGCGTTCTTGTAGTCTTCGATGCCGTGGCAGCCAGTGCACGTGTAGAACAGGGACTTGCCGTTGGCGGCGTCGCCCTGGGCGGCGGCGGGCAGGGCGGCAAGGGTGAGCGCCAGGCTGGCGGCGGGCAACAGGATTCGCTTCATCAGTGATTGTTCCGGCTCGAAAGGGTCGGATGGACGGCGTAAACCGAAAGTATAGCCGGAGCATCCTTCCCTAGACGAGGGGGCGCGGCCCGGCCCCGGCAACGCATGGTCCCCGGTCGGCATCCTGACTTCCGGCATGTGCGGGTTTCCGGGCCCGTCCTGTACTGTTCTATTCAACTACAACACCCCAGCCAGAAGCCGCCCCCATGAAGACTTCCCGTACCTCCCCGCAGTCCCGTTCCCTCGCTGCCCTGGCCCTGGCCATCTCCCTGGTGCTGGCTGGCTGCGGTGGCGGCGAATCCCCGGCCGAGGGCCAGGCCGGCGAGGCTGAAACCACGGCCAAGGCCGAGGGCGCCAAGGCCGAGGAGAAGAAGGTCGAGGCCGTGCCGGTCGAAGTCGCGGCTGTTGCCAAGCGCCCGATCGCCGCGAGTTTCTCCGGCACAGCGAACCTCGAAGCCCCCGGCGAAGCCCAGGTGGTGGCCAAGACCTCGGGCGTGCTGCTGCAGCTGCTGGCCGAGGAAGGCGACCAGGTGAAGGCCGGCCAGGTCCTGGCCCGCATCGACCCCGAGCGGCCGCGCCTGGAGATGGAGCGTGCGCGCGCCACCGTGCGCAAGCTCGAGAACAACTACCGGCGTTCGCAGGAGCTGCTCGAATCCAAGCTCGTCAGCGCCGAGGCCAGCGACCAGATCCGCTTCGATCTCGAGGCGGCCCGCGCCGCCTACCAGCTGGCCCAGCTCGAACTGTCCTACACCAACATCGTTGCCCCGATCGACGGCGTCATCGCCGCCCGCGCGGTCAAGCCGGGCAACCTGATCCAGCTCAATTCCAGCCTGTTCCGCATCGTCGACAACTCGCGCCTGGAAGCCGTGCTCAACGTGCCCGAGCGCGACCTGGCGACGATGAAGGAAGGCCTGGCGGTGCGCATGACCGCCGACGCCATGCCGGGCGAAGTCTTCGAAGGCGTGATCGACCGCGTCAGCCCGGTGGTCGACGCCGGCAGCGGCACCTTCCGCGTCGTGACCGCGTTCCCGGGCGGGGAAGGCCTGCGCCCTGGCATGTTCGGCCGCATCGAGGTCGTCTACGACCAGCGCAATGATGCGCTGACCGTGCCGCGCGCGGCGCTGCTCCAGGATGCCGGCGAAACCGCGGTGTTCACCGTGCGCGACAGCAAGGCCGTGCGCGTGCCTATCGAAATCGGGCACCTGAGCGGCGAGCTCGCGGAAGTGCGCAAGGGCCTGGACGAAGGCGACCAGGTGGTTACCGCCGGCAAGGTCGCACTGCGCGACGGTGCCGCGGGGGAAGTGCTGAACCCGCCGGCCGCCGCCGCCATCGACGCCGCCCAGGTGGCCGACGCGTCCAAGGCCGGCCGCTGACATGAGCCTCGCCGAGTTTTCCGTCCGCCGCCGCGTCACCGTGTTCATGGTGACGCTGACCTTCGTCCTGTTCGGCCTGATCGGCCTTGGCGCACTGCCGGTCAACCTGCTGCCGGACCTGAGCTATCCCACGCTGACGGTGCGCACCGAATACACCGGCGCCGCACCCGCGGAAATCGAAACCCTGATCAGCGAACCGGTGGAAGAGGCCGTGGGCGTGGTCAAGGGCCTGCGCAAGCTCAAGTCGGTGTCGCGCACCGGCCAGAGCGACGTGGTGCTCGAGTTCGCCTGGGGCACCGACATGGACCGCGCCGGCCTGGAAGTGCGCGACAAGCTCGAGACGCTGAACCTGCCGCTCGAAGCCGAGCAGCCGGTGCTGCTGCGCTTCAACCCGTCCACCGAGCCGGTGATGCGCCTGGTGCTTTCCGATGCCGGCCAGGAGACCACGGACGCTTCGCTGGTGCGGCTGCGTCGTTACGCCGACGAAGAACTGAAGAAGCAGCTCGAGCCCGTCGAGGGCGTCGCCGCCGTCAAGGCCGGCGGTGGCCTCGAGGACGAGATCCAGGTCGAGATCGACCAGCAGAAGCTCGCCCAGCTCAACCTTGGCATCGGCACGGTCATCGACCGCCTCGGCGCCGAGAACGTCAACATCTCCGGTGGCCGCATCGAAGACGGCACCCAGCGCTACCTGGTGCGTACGGTCAACCAGTTCGGCGACATCGACCAGATCCGCGACCTGCTGGTGACCGCGCGCAGCACCGGTGGCGGCAATTCCGCCGCGCAGGAAGCCGCCGCGGCGGCGGCGCGCGTCGCCGCGCTGACCGGTTCGGCCGAGGCCCTGGCGGCCTCGGCATCGGCCCAGAGCGCCGCCAGCGGCGGTGCGAACGTGGCCGGCGGTGGCCAGGCGATCCGCCTGGGCGACGTCGCCACGGTGACCCAAGGCTTCAAGGAGCGTGAATCGATCATCCGGCTGGCGGGCAACGAAGCCGTCGAGCTGGCGATCTACAAGGAAGGCGACGCCAACACCGTCAGCGTCGCCGACGCCGTGCATGCCAACCTCGAGCGGCTGCGGCGCGAGCTGCCGGACGGCGTCGAGCTGACGGTGGTCGACGACCAGGCCGTCTTCATCCGCCAGGCCCTGGCCGACGTGCGCTTCGACGCGCTGTTCGGCGGTGGCCTGGCGATCCTGCTGATCTTCTTCTTCCTGCGCGATGGCTGGAGCACTTTCGTCATCTCGCTGTCGCTGCCGATCTCGCTGATCGCCACCTTCTTCTTCATGGACCAGTTCAGCCTGAGCCTGAACGTGATGTCCCTGGGCGGGCTGGCGCTGGCCACCGGCCTGGTGGTGGACGACTCGATCGTCGTGCTCGAATCGATCGCCAAGGCGCGCGAGCGGGGATTGGGCATCGTCGAGGCGGCCGTCGCGGGAACCCGGGAAGTGAGCATGGCGGTGGTCGCTTCGACGCTGACCAACGTCGCGGTCTTCCTGCCGCTGGTGTTCGTCGAGGGCGTGGCCGGCCAGCTGTTCAAGGACCAGGCGCTGACCATCTCCATCGCGATCCTGATGTCGCTGGTGGTCTCGCTGACGCTGATCCCGATGCTGTCCTCGCTCAAGGCCAAGGCGCCGCTGGGCTTCCCCGAAGAAAAGCCGGTGTCCCGTCCCGAGCCCAGGAGCGGACTGCTGCGCAGCGGCCTGAAGCTCCGCAATGGCCTGGGCTCCCTGATCGGCTTCCTGGTGTTCGCCTTGTCCTGGCTGGTGACGACGATCTTCCGCGCGGTCATCGTGCCTTTGGGCAAGGTCCTGTCCTGGATCGGCGGCTACGTGATGATTCCCTACTACTGGGCGGAGCGGCGCTACGCGCGCCTGCTGCCGGCGGCCCTGGCCCGTCCGGGACGGGTGCTCGGCTTCGCGACGCTGGCTTTCGCGATCGCCCTGGCCATGGTGCCGATGCTGGGCCTGGACATGATCCCGCAGCTGGCGCAGGACCGCTTCGAGATGACCGTGAAGCTGCCGGCCGGCACCCAGCTGCGCGACACCGACGCGCTGATGCGTTCGGTGCAGCAGCAGCATGCCGACGAGCCCGGCGTGCGCGCGCTCTATGGCGTCAGCGGCAGTGGCACGCGGCTTGACGCCAGCCCCACCGAGTCGGGCGAGAACATCGGCACCCTGACGGTGGTGCTGGGCGAAGGCTACGACGAGGCGACCGAGGCCGCCGCGACCAACAGCCTGCGCCAGACCATGGAACAGCGTTTCCCGGGCGCCGAAGTGAGCTTTGGGCGTCCGGAGATCTTCAGCTTCTCCACGCCGCTCGAGATCGAGCTGCACGGCGCCGACCTGGGCGACCTCGAGCAGGCCGGCAAGCGCCTGGTGTCCCTGATGGAGGCTTCCGACCGCTTCGTCGACATCAAGTCCTCGGTGGCCGAGGGCTACCCGGAGATCCAGATCCGCTTCGACCAGCAGCGCGCCGCCGCCCTGGGCATGACCACGCGCCAGGTGGCCGACCAGGTGGTGCGCAAGGTGCGCGGTGAAGTGGCGACCCGCTACAGCTTCAATGACCGCAAGATCGACGTGCTGGTGCGCTCGCGGGAAGCGGACCGCGCCTCGGTCGAGGACATCCGCAAGCTGATCGTCAATCCCGAAGCCACCGTGCCGGTGACCCTGGACGCCGTGGCCGACGTGATCCAGACCACCGGCCCCGGCGAGATCCGTCACGCCAACCAGGGTCGCGTCGCGGTGGTTTCCTCCAGCCTGGCCTATGGCGACCTCGGCAGCGCCGTCGAAGAGGTCGAGCGCCTGGTGGCGGAGAACCCGCTCGGCACCGGCATCGGCATGCGCATCGGCGGCCAGGGCGAGGAGCTCGCGGCCTCGGTGGCCTCGCTGGTGTTCGCCTTCGGCCTGGCGATCTTCCTGGTCTACCTGGTGATGGCCTCGCAGTTCGAATCGCTGCTGCATCCGTTCGTCATCATGTTCACGATCCCGCTGGCCCTCGTGGGTGCCGTGCTGGCGCTGTTCCTGACCGGCGCGACGCTGTCGGTGGTGGTGTTCATCGGCCTGATCCTGCTGGTGGGCATCGTGGTGAAGAACGCGATCATCCTGATCGACAAGGTCAACCAGCTGCGCATCGCCGGCGTGCCCAAGCACGAGGCCATCCTGCAGGGTGCCTCCTCGCGCCTGCGCCCGATCGCGATGACCTCGCTGACGGCGCTGCTGGGCTTCCTGCCGATGGCCCTGGCCACCGGCGAGGGCGCCGAAGTGCGCGCGCCGATGGCGATGACCGTGATCGGCGGCCTGGCGGTGTCCACGCTGCTCACCCTGGTGGTGATCCCGGTGGTCTACAACCTGCTTGATCGCCGCAGCGACGAAAGTTATGTCGCCCGGGCGAAGCCCATCGTCATCGAGGAAGACGACGATGGCCAGACCGAGGGTGCGCGCGCATGACCATCGCCGAACTCAGCCTGCGCCGGCCGGTGTCGGCGATCATGTTCTTCGTCTCGATGGTGGTCATCGGCCTGATCGCCGCCTTCCGCCTGCCGCTGGAACAGTTCCCCGACCTCAACGCGCCCTTCATCGCGGTCGAGCTGCCTTACCCGGGCTCGACGCCGGACGAGGTCGAGCAGAGCCTGGTGCGGCCGGTGGAGGAGGCGCTGTCCACGCTGCAGGGCATCAAGAACCTCAATTCGATGAGCCGTGCCGACGGCGGCAGCGTCTGGATCGAGTTTTCCGACTGGGACCGCGACGTCGAGGTGCTGGCCTCCGAGGCGCGCGAGCGCATCGACGCCATCCGCGATGAACTGCCGGACGACTTCCAGCGCTACCGGGTGATGAAGTTCTCGACCAGCGACGAACCCGTGCTGCGGGTGCGCCTGGCCAGCGAACGCGACCTGACCAATGACTACGACCTGATCGACCTCAAGCTCAAGCGCCGGCTCGAGCGCATGCCGGGCGTTGCCCGCGTCGAGATCTCGGGGGCCACGCCCAGCGAGGTGGAGGTCGCGATCGATCCCGATCGCCTGGCCGCTCACGGCCTGAGCCTCAACGAACTGGCCCTGACCCTGCAGGGCGTGAACTTCTCGGTGTCGGCCGGCACGATCGAGGACGGCGCCCGCCGCCTGCGCGTGCAGCCGGTCGGCGAGCTGCGCGACATCCGTGAGTTGCGCGAGCTGGTGGTCGGCGCCAACGGCCTGCGCCTGGAGCAGGTCGCCGACGTGCGGCTCAAGCCCCAGCGCATGAACTACGGTCGTCGCCTGGAAGGGCGTCCGGCGGTGGGCATCGACGTCTTCAAGGAGCGTAACGCCAACCTGGTGGAGGTCTCGCGTACCGTCCTGGCCGAGATCGAGCAGATCGGCCGGGAGTCCGATTTCGAAGGCGTGCGCATGATCCTGATCGACAACCAGGGCGACAACGTCACCAGCTCGCTGCTCGAGCTGACCGAGGCCGGCATCATCGGCCTGGTGCTGTCGGTCGCGGTGCTGTTCTTCTTCCTCCGGCACTGGCCGTCGACGCTGATGGTCAGCCTCGCGATCCCCATCTGCTTCATCATGACCCTGGGTTTCATGCACTTCCTGGGCGTGACCCTGAACGTGCTGACGATGATGGGCCTGCTGCTGGCGGTCGGCATGCTCGTGGACAACGCCGTGGTGGTGGTGGAAAGCATCTACCAGGAGCGCGAGAAGCACCCGGGCAACCCGCGTTACGCCTCGATCATCGGCACGAGGCACGTGGCCATCGCGCTGTCGGCCGGCACCCTGTGCCACTGCATCGTGTTCGTGCCCAACCTGTTCGGCGAAACCAACCAGATCAGCATCTTCATGGTGCAGATCGCGGTCACGATCACCGTGTCGCTGCTGGCGTCGTGGCTGGTGGCGATCAGCCTGATCCCGATGCTGTCGGCGCGCATGAAAACGCCGCCCGCGGCCACGGCCCGCACCGGCCTGATTGCGCGCATGCAGGACCGCTACGCCGCCTTCCTGGACTGGACGCTGCGCCATCGCTGGACGAGCGTCGGCGGCATCCTGCTGATCGTCGCGGTCAGTGTGGTGCCGATGACCCAGACCAAGACCGACTTCTTCTACCAGGAGCCGGGCCGCGAACTGGACATGTTCTACCGCTGGAACGGGGCCTATTCGCTGCCGCAGATTTCCGAGGAAGTGCTGCGCGTCGAGCGTTACCTCGACGAAAACCGGGAGGAACTGCAGATCGAGCAGATCTACTCCTGGTACAGCGAACAGGGCTGGGCTGGCACCAAGGTCACGCTGCGCAGCGAAGGCCGTGGCCTGCGCGACCCGCTTGAGGTGATGGAGCAGATCCGCAAGGACATGCCCAAGTCGGCCCGCGCCACCGTTGGCTTCGAGCAGGGCGGGCAGCAGGGCGGGCAGGGCGGCGGCCAGGACACCGTGCAGGTGTCCCTGATCGGTGATTCCTCCGAACAGCTAAAGCTGCTGGCCGAGGAGATCGTGCCGCTGCTCGACCGCCGCGACGAACTGCGCGACGTGCGCGTGGACACCGGGGATGAAAACTCGGAGCTGGCGATCAGCGTCGATCGCGACAAGGCCCTGACCTACGGCTTCAGCGCCGAGGAAGTGGCGCGCTACGTCGGGACCGCCCTGCGCGGCACGCCGCTACGCGAGTTCCGGCGCGGCGAGTCCGAGGTGCCCGTGTGGGTGCGCTTCGACGGCTCCGAGCAGTTCGGCGTCGAGGACCTGGCCGGATTCACGCTGCGCGCGCCCGATGGCACGGCGATCCCGTTGCTCGCCCTGGTGCGGGTGGACACCCAGGAGGCCGCGACCCAGGTCTTCCGGCAGAACCGCCGAACCACGCTCAACATCCAGTCCAACCTGGGCGAGGGCGTGACCGCGCCGGATGCCCGCAAGGCCATGGAGGAAGTGCTGGGCGGCCTGAGCCTGCCCCCGGGCTACCACTGGAGCTTCGACGGCATCTTCCGGCAGAACGACGAGGCCGGTGCGCAGATGGCCTTCAATACCCTGATCGCGCTGCTGATGATCTACGTGGTGATGGCGGCGGTGTTCGAGTCGCTGTTGTTCCCGGCGGCGATCATGTCCAGCATCGTGTTCTCGATTTTCGGGGTGTTCTGGCTGTTCTGGATCACCGGCACGGTGTTCACGATCATGGCCTCGATCGGCATATTGGTGCTGATGGGCGTGGTGGTGAACAACGGCATTGTGATGGTCGAACACATCAATACGCTGCGCCGGAAGGGCATGGATCGCACCACGGCCCTGGTGCAGGGCAGCCGCGACCGACTGCGGCCGATCCTGATGACCATGGGCACGGCGATCCTGGGCATGGTGCCGATCGCGCTGAGCACGACGCAGATGGCCGGCAGCGGCCCGCCGTACTACCCGATGGCCCGCGCCATCGCCGGTGGCCTGGCGTTCTCGACGCTGGTGAGCCTGCTGTTCCTGCCGACGATCTACGCGATCCTCGACGACATGAGCCTGGCCGTGTCCCGGCGCATCGCCCAGGCCAGGGCGAAGGCGCCGCTTGCGGGGGCGCTAAGCTCAAGCCCCTGACACCCTGTGTAGGAGCGCCTTCAGGCGCGAATCCCTTCTTTGCCGAAGGCAAAGCCAAAAGATTCGCGCCTGAAGGCGCTCCTGCAGGACAGTTCTCAGGCGAGCTTGCTGAGCAGCGTGGCGCCGCCGATCCAGACGGCGACGGCGGTGCCGGCGCTGGTGAGGAAGAAGTTCACCAGCACCCGGGCGACGCGGTTTTTCCACCAGCCGCTGATGTGGCCGGTGTCGTCGCGCAGGCGCAGGAAGTCGGCATAGGTCGGCTTGCGCACCCAGGCCTCCACGACCGCGCTGACCGTGCCGGAGGCCAGCGCCGGGTGCAGCGGCGTCAGCGGCGATGACACAGCCGCGGCCAGGATGCTCAACGGGTGGCCGCCGGCCGCCAGGCAGCCCAGGGCACCGCCGGCGGCGGTGATCAGCGCCCACTGCAGCACCAGTTCACCGCCCAGCTCGGCGCCACCCTGCCAGAAGCCCCAGGCGAATCCGCCGAGCAGGAAAACCGCAAGCACGATCGTGAACCAGGGGATGTTGGAGGAGCGCGGCAGCGCGTTGAGGGCGTCCAGCGCCGGCTGCGGCGCGTCCTGGTCGCCACGCAGGTGTTCGGCCAGCCCCTTGAGGTGGCCGGCACCGACCACTGCCAGCACTTCCCGGCCGCCTTCGGCGCCGACCTGGCGCAGGCGATGGGCCATGAACTGGTCCCGCTCGGCGATGATCGCCTTGTACAGGGGCGGACTGCCGGCGGCGAACTCACCGAAGCTGGCTTCCAGGAAATCGCCCTTCTTGAGCCGCTCGATCTCGTCTTCCTCGACGGACTCGTCGGCAAACAGGCTCGCTCCCAGGCCCGCGATCAGCTTGCTGCGACCCCAGAATCCCAGGCCCCCGAAGGCCCGGCGCAGGGTGATGCCGACATCACGGTCGACCAGGGCCAGGCGCAGGCCGCGGGCCTGGGCGCCTTCGGCCGCCGCCTTGAGTTCGGCGCCCGGTTCGACCTTGAGCTGCTCGGCCAGGCGGCGCTGGTGCTGGGTGGCGCGGGCCTGATGGCCGCGCTCTTCGGGCTTGGAGTGATCGGCTGATGGCGGCGCCGAGCGGCATCAAGGTGCTGCTGGTGATC
>CAXAYM010000052.1:0-10836 GCA_963973175.1 uncultured Arenimonas sp. | reverse complement strand
CCGGCACCGAGGCCAGCTCGAGACCCGGGAACAGCCTTGTTCCCGGCGGCAGCGGCACCGCCAGATGGGCCTGCAGACGCAGCACGGCGTCCGCCCACCAGGCGACGCCCAGAACCGCGCCCCACTTCTTCATGCATCCCCCCCGGGAAGTGTTGCTTTCCAGACCGATCCTGGCCGTACAATCGGACCGTGCCCGAAGACCGGTCCGGTCACGCCAAAAGCCCTGCATAACAAGGGCCTGCGGTGGGACTAGAGCACGGCGAAGGGGTCCGGGGTCAACGCTCCGGACGGTGCCAAAGGCACCCATCCGGCCGGCGTCCTGCTAAGCAGGGCTTACCGGCAAACCGGAAACTCCGGTGCCTGCCCGCTCGCCAGGGGGGTGGTTAGGGCAGATGCACCGGTTCCGGACAGTTGTGCTGACCTGGTTAGAAAAACCGGGCAGCACGGATCCTTGCAGGGCCTTTTTCGGGGAAACAAACATGACTCACCTTTTCAATCGCATCAGGCAGGCGCGGCGGGGCGCGTCCTTGTCGCAGTCGGAGCTGGCCTTCGCCGTCGGCGTGGCCCGCAGCGCGGTGGCGCAGTGGGAGCGCAAGGACGGCGCCCGTCCCACCACCGACAACATGGCCAAGATCGCCATGGCCACGGCCGTCAGCTTCGAATGGCTGGCCACCGGCCGCGGCAGCCGCTGGGTCGGCGGCGGCAGCGAGGACGATTCGCAGGAAACGCCGGCGATGATGCTCAACTTCTACGCGCAGTGCGGCCTGGAGGAGCGCCTGCTGGTGGCCTTCCGCTCCCTGCGCAACCCGGAGCAGCAGCCGCTGGTGGATTTCGTCGAGGCCATGACGGCCCGGGCCTGAGCGTTTCGTTCGCGGCCTCGCCAGGGCCGCGAACTTCCGGGGATACTGGCGGTCCGACAGGGGCGGCGCCACGGCGTCCGCCCCGCTGCCCGAACGAGATCCCGCATGACCCGTTGGCTTCTGGCCTTGCTGGCCGCCCTGAGTTTCGCCCCCATGGCCCAGGCCGTGGACGAGGCCGACCTTCTGCCCATCGACGAGGCCTTCGCGCTGACCGCGACCGCCACCGAGCGTGGCCGCATCGAGCTGCGCTGGGAAATCGCCGAAGGTTATTACCTGTACCGGCACCGCATGGGCGCCGAAGTGCTTTCCGCGGGCTTCAAGGTCAATCCGCTGGAACTGCCCGACGGCATTGCCTACACCGACGAGTTTTTCGGTGACGTCGAAACCTATCGCGGCGCCGTCACCGGCGTCCTGACCGGCGCCGCGGCCGACGACACCCGCCTCGTCGAGCTGAAGGTGAAATACCAGGGCTGCGCCGACCTGGGCATCTGTTACCCGCCCCACACGAAAACCCTGCAGGTCTCCTTGCCCGCCCCGGCAGCCGGCGCAGCGCCCGCCGCCGGCCTGGACCTGCTGGCGCCGCGTGGCGCCAGCGTATTCGGCAACGGTGCCGGGGCTGTCGATTCGCTGCCCCTGCCCGAGGAGCAGGCCTTCCGGTTCGAGGCCATCGTCGACAGCGCCGACCAGCTGCTGCTGCGCTTCACGCCGGCGCCGGGTTATTACCTCTACCGCGACCGCAGCAGCGTCGAGGTGCGCGGCGAAGGCATCTCGGCCGGCGCCATCGGCTGGCCGCCCTCGACCTCGCATTTCGACGAACACTTCGGCGACGTCCAGGTCTATTTCGAGCCCGTGGACGCCCCGCTGCCGCTGCGCCGCGAGCACACCCATGCCGCGACGGTGACCGTGGTCGCCAACTTCCAGGGCTGCCAGACCGACGGCATCTGCTATCCGCCGATGACCCGGGAAGTGGTGCTGGAGCTGCCGGCCGGCGGCCGTGTCGTCCCGGTGGGAGGGACTTCAGTCCCGATCAGCAGCCAGGAAGCATCGGGACTGAAGTCCCTCCCACAAATCGGAATCGCCCTGCTGCTGGCCCTGGCCGGCGGCGTGATCCTCAACCTGATGCCCTGCGTCCTGCCGGTGCTTTCGCTCAAGGCACTGTCGCTGGCGCAGGGCGGCGGCGACCGCCGCAAGGCCCGCTCGCAGGCCCTGTGGTACACGGCCGGCGTGATGGCCAGCTTCGCCCTGGTCGGCGCCGCAGCGCTGGCGCTGCGCCAGGCGGGCCTCGCGCTGGGCTGGGGTTTCCAGCTGCAGCAGCCGGGGGTGATCACGGCGCTGGCGCTGGTGATGGTCGCCATCGGCCTGTCGCTCTCGGGCGTGGTCGCCTTCGGGGCCACCCTGGCCGGCACCGGCCAGTCGCTGACGCAGAAGTCCGGCCCGGCCGGCGACTTTTTCACCGGCGTGCTGGCGGTCGTGGTCGCCAGCCCCTGCACCGCGCCCTTCATGGGTTCGGCGCTGGCATTCGCTTTCGCGGCTTCGCCGGCGGTTGCGATCGGCGTGTTCCTGGCCCTGGGCCTGGGCCTGGCCCTGCCCTTCCTGCTGATCGGCTTCGTGCCGGCGTTGGCGGCGCGGCTGCCCAAGCCGGGCGCGTGGATGGAGACCTTCAAGCACCTGCTGGCCTTCCCCATGTACCTGACGGCCGTCTGGCTGCTGTGGGTGCTGGCCAAGCAGCGCGGCGCCGACGCCATCGGCCTGGCACTGGTCGGCGTGGTCGGCCTGGGCCTGGGCCTGTGGCTGTGGGAAAAGGCGCGCTGGAAGGGCGTGGCCGCGAAGGCGCTGGCCGCGCTCGTGATCGCCCTTTCGCTGTGGCCCGTGGTGGCGGTGCAGCGCATGCCGGCACCGGCGCGGGCCGAGGCGATCAGCGAAGGCGCGGTGGAGTATTCGGCGGAAAAGCTGGAACAGCTGCGCCGCGATGGCCGCGTGGTGTTCGTCAACATGACCGCGGACTGGTGCGTGAGCTGCAAGGCCAACGAGCGCACCGTGCTGGGCCGGGACGCCTTCCGGGCATCGCTCGAGCGCGCCGGCGCCGTGTACATGAAGGGCGACTGGACCGACGTCGACCCGGAAATCACCGCCTTCCTTGAACGGCACAAGGCCGTGGGCGTGCCGCTGTACGTGGTCTATCCGCGCCAGGGCGAGCCCCGCGTGCTGCCGACCATCCTGACCCAGGGCATCGTCGATGAGGCCCTGGCGGAGGCTTCGCGATGAAGCGCGAGGCCGTGCTCACCTGGGGCGCGATCGTGCTGCTCGGCGGCATTTCGGCCTGGCTGGGCTGGTGGCTGGGCCAGCGCGCGCTGTGGCCGGATGAAAAACCGGCGCCGCCGGGCATGGTGGTCACCGAGCCGGGCCAGCTGGCGCCGCCGCTGAGCCTGCCCGACCTGCGCAGCGGGCAGCCGGTGCCGGTCACCGGCCCGGGCCGGACGCGGCTGATCAATTACTGGGCCAGCTGGTGCGGCCCCTGCCGCAAGGAAATGCCGGTGCTGGATGCCTTCGCCCGGCAACAGGGCGGCAACGGCATCAAGGTGATGGGCATCGCGCTGGAAAGCCGCGAGGAGGCCCTCGCCTTCCTGGAGGACGTCCCCGTCGAATTCCAGCTGCTGGTGGAAAACCCCGGACCGGGGGACAGCTCGGTGCAGCTGGGCAACCGCCGTGGCATCCTGCCCTACACGGTGCTGATCGACGCCGAAGGCCGGCTGCTCAAGACCCACTACGGCGCCTTCCCCGATCCGGAAGCCGTACGCGAATGGGCCCGGCCCTGAGCCCTCGCGCCGTAAGGTCCGCGGCGGGCCAACGGAATTCAAACGCCCGTTAAAATCCGCGAAGTCGCGGCGATCGTCTGGACAACGCCCCCTCCCTGCCTCCAGACTGTGCGTCCCTCGGGGAGAGGCACGGCGTGGCGAACATCCTGGTACTGCATGGTCCGAACCTGAACCTGCTCGGTGAACGCGAGCCGGGGATCTATGGCGACGTGCGCCTGGACGACATCAACGCCCGCCTCGACGCCCGCGCCCGCGAAGCCGGCCACCGGCTCGAGAGCTTCCAGTCCAACGCCGAACACGCGCTGGTGGACCGGGTGCAGGCCGCGCGCAGCGACGGCACCCACTTCCTGCTGGTCAATCCCGCGGCCTTCACCCACACCTCGGTGGCCCTGCGCGACGCCCTGGCGGCGGTGGCGCTGCCCTTCATCGAGGTGCACCTGTCGAACCCGCATGCGCGCGAGCCTTTCCGCCACACCAGCTATTTCACCGACCTGGCGGTCGGCCTGGTCAGCGGCTTCGGTGCCGACAGCTACGCCTACGCGCTCGAAGCCGCCATCAAGCGGCTCTGAGCCCCTTCCCAACCCCATCACCAACAAGACGAGGCCGTCATGGACCTTCGCAAGATCAAGAAGCTGATCGACCTGCTCGAGGAATCGAACCTCGCCGAAATCGAAATCAAGGAAGGCGAGGAGTCCGTCCGCCTGGCGCGCGTGCCCTCGGGCAGCTACGCCGCGGCGCCGGCGCCCGCCCCGGTGGCCCACCACGTCGAGGCGCCGCGTGCGCCCGCCCCGTCGGCCCCGGCCGCGCTTTCGGCCGACGCCGTGGGCAAGTCCACCAAGGACATCCCCGACGGCCACACGGTGCGCTCGCCGATGGTCGGCACCTATTACGAGTCGCCCGCGCCGGACAAGCCGGCCTTCGTCAAGGTCGGCCAGCAGGTCAAGGCCGGCGACACGCTGGGCATCATCGAAGCCATGAAGATGTTCAATCCGATCGAAGCCGACGTCTCGGGCACGGTGCGCGCGATCCTGGTCGAGAACGGCCAGCCGATCGAATTCGACGAGCCCATGTTCGTCATCAGCTGAGGACCGGCCCATGCTGGAAAAAATCGTCATCGCCAACCGCGGCGAGATCGCGCTGCGCATCCTGCGCGCCTGCCATGCCCTGGGCATCAAGACGGTGGCGGTGCACTCCACGGTGGACCGCAACCTCAAGCACGTGGCCATGGCCGACGAGTCGGTCTGCATCGGCCCGGCGCCCTCGTCCGAGAGTTACCTCAACATCCCGGCGATCATCGCCGCGGCCGAGGTCACCGACGCCCAGGGCATCCACCCGGGCTACGGCTTCCTGAGCGAAAACGCCGACTTCGCCGAACGCGTCGAGAAGTCGGGCTTCGTGTTCATCGGCCCGACCGCCAACGTGATCCGAATGATGGGCGACAAGGTCGAGGCCATCCGCGCCATGAAGGACGCCGGCGTGCCCTGCGTGCCCGGCTCCAATGGCCCGCTGCCCGATGACGAGGCCGAGTGCATCTCCCATGGCCGCGAGATCGGCTACCCGGTGATCATCAAGGCCGCCGGCGGCGGTGGCGGCCGCGGCATGCGCGTGGTGCACACCGAAGGCGCCCTGCTGACGGCGATCGCCGCCACCCGCCAGGAAGCCAAGGCCGCGTTCTCCAACGACATGGTCTACATGGAGAAATTCCTGGAGAACCCGCGGCACGTGGAAATCCAGGTGCTGTCGGACGGCCAGGGCAACGCGGTGCACCTGGGCGAGCGCGACTGCTCGATGCAGCGCCGCCACCAGAAGGTGGTCGAGGAAGCGCCCGCGCCCGGCATTACCGACGAGCAGCGCGCCGAGATCGGCCGCATCTGCACCGAGGCCTGCGTGCGCATCGGCTACCGCGGCGCCGGCACCTTCGAGTTCCTTTACGAAAACGGCCGCTTCTACTTCATCGAGATGAACACCCGCATCCAGGTCGAGCACCCGGTGACGGAGATGATCACCGGCGTCGACCTGGTGAAGGAACAGCTGCTGATCGCCAGCGGCCAGAAGCTGTCGATCCGCCAGGAAGACATCCGCATCAACGGCCACGCCATCGAGTGCCGCATCAATGCCGAGGATCCGGAATCCTTCCTGCCCAGCCCCGGCCTGGTCCGGCATTTTCACGCCCCGGGTGGCCCCGGCGTGCGCGTGGACAGCCATATCTACGAAGGCTACAAGGTGCCGCCGAACTACGATTCGATGATCGGCAAGCTGATCGTGCACGGTCCCGACCGCGCCACCGCGATCGCGCGCATGAAAGTGGCGCTGAGCGAGATGGTCGTCGATGGCATCAAGACCAACGTGCCGCTGCAGCAACGCATCATGGCCGACGTCGGTTTCCAGCAGGGCGGCACCAACATCCACTACCTGGAAAAGCGGCTGGCGGAGCGTAAGGAAAAAGCGATAGGGTTGGGCTGAAACGCCCGATCCGGAGCCAAATCCTTGAAAAACGCGGGAATTTTTCTGCTTTCGCTAACGATGGCAGTGGGATTGGGCGGCTGTGATCTTCGCGACAAGATCCCGTTGACGCCGAAGGACGCACTCCGCTTGGCCGACCCGTTCGGCGCCGCCACGCGGGAGAAGCAGGCCAGCGATGAGGACGGCGAAACCTTCGTCTTCATCGTCGAATCCAAGCGCGAAGGCAGTTGGTCGGGCGCCGACATGGCCATTCGCCGCCAGCACAAGACCATGTGCCCGGATGGACAGCGGCCCAATATCCTTGAAAGAAGTCCCAAGCTGCTCAGCGACTCCGCGGCCGCCAGGAATGTCTCGCACCCTGCGGGCACGACGTACCGGCTGGTCATCCACTGCCCGGCCCAGCCTTACGAGGAACTGGACTTCGAGCCCGGCATCTCCCGGCGGGACGCGGAGATGCTGATCCAATCAGAACTGATGGGTGGCGAGTGGCGCGAGGGACGACGCGCCTACGCGGCTTCCTTGCCCGTTTCGGAATGGACGCGGAAGTACGACTGGATGAACCAGATGATCGGGCTGGAAGTGTCCCTACAACTGCGCATGTGTTCAGGCGGGGTCATCGTCCGCCGCGTCCTGATCGGCAACTATGCACAGGGGCATCAGCCCCGGCAGGTTTCGGACAAGGATGACCGCACCGAGTTCGTCTTTGGCCTGCTGACCGATTGTGTGGATGGCCTGAATCCCGATGCTTTCGTCACCCAGGAGACGTCGCCGTGAATCGAAACGCTGTCATTCTTGCCATCCTGACCCTTGGCGCCTTCCTCACTGGCTGCGGCATCGAGAAGCTGCCCATCACCCCGCACGACGTGGCGAAGCTCGCCACCAAAGTCGAGGGCATCACACGCAACGAGCTCAGCGGCAACGACACCGAGGGTCGCACCTACGAGCTGGTCGCTGAAGCCCGGCGGGATGCCAGCTGGAATGACGCCGATTACGCGATGTGGCAGGCCCTTCTGCACAGCTGCCCGGATGGCCGCGATGCCGCCACGGTGTCGTGGTCGCCGGACGGACGCACCGAGGCCCAGCGGTCGGTGGTGCACCCCGAGGGCACGGTCTTCCGCCGGGTGATCACGTGCCCGCCCCCTCCGGATTTCGAATTCGTCCTGGCCGAAGGGCTGGGCAGGGATGACGTGCACTGGCTTTTCCATGAGCGGCTCAACGAAGGCAACGAGGGTTTCCCGCGCGACCCGGTCATAAAGCCGTTCCGCTTTGGCCCGGCGCAGCCGAAATACCCCGCCATTGAACGGGCACTCGGCGAGGCCACCCTGCAGTGGATCGAAAAATGCGACGGCGGCGCGGGCTTCAGCCGGGTGGCCGTGGGCGTCTTCCCGCCCCTTCCTGCCGGTACCCAGCCCCCTTCCCGCCCGGCCGATGGCTACATCGGTTTCGTCGTCGACTGCATTGAGTCGGAGACCGGGGAGTCCCTGCCGTGAACCGCACGAACTGCACCTTTCTTTCACTTGCCGTCGCCTTTGCCGTGGCGGGCTGCAACCCGGGCAGCGGGATTCCCGGCGGGGCCCTGATGGACCAGGTGCAGCTTGTCGAACTGGAGCCTGCCGGGAACGGTGCGAAACGATTTGAAGCGCGACTCGTTGCGGATGATCGGTACGCCTACCAGGATCATTCCACGGCACTGCTGATGTCGATGAGCGGCGACCGTTGTGACCAGGGCGGCTTCAGCCTGGAGGCCGGTGGCGATCATTTCATCCAGGACGCTGCACGTCCGGAAGACGGCCAGCTGCTCACCATGCAGTTCACCTGCAGCCTGGATCGCCTTCCCAACCATCAGGCAGTGGCGCCGGGCAGCCCCCATTTTGGGGCGATGCCAGGCCCAGAGGGCGCGGACACGAAATCCGGATGGACATCCGGCGCCGAGAAACCAATTGCCATGGCCAATCGCCTGATCGGCGACCAGGTTCGCGAAGCCTATACCGAGGATTGCGGCGAGAAGCCCATGGTGATCGAGCGAATCGACACCGGCACGGAATGGGTCGCGCCGGCAGGCACAGAACGGGCCGGCGGCACGCAGTCTCCGGCAGGGAGAGCACGCATGCACGTCGCCCTGGCTTTCCGCTGCCTGGAGCCACCCTCCACGGGCGACGACTGATCGGCTGCAATGCGACAATGGCGGCCCCACATCCCCCCCGGCCGCCATGCCCTTCCTCGAACTCGCCCTGACCGTCCGCGCCGAGGACGAAGCCCGCGCCGAAAACGCGCTGTCGGACATCGGCGCGCTGTCGGTCACCCTGCTCGATGCCGATGCCAGCACGCCGAACGAACGCGCGGTGCTCGAACCCGGCGTCGGCGAGCTCCCGCTGTGGCCGCAGATCACGCTGCTGGCGCTGTTCCCCGGCGACACCGTGCCGGAACTGGTGCTGCACGCGCTGGACGCCTTCGACAGCGGCCTGGACCTGGCCGATGCGCAGTTCCGCGAGGTCGCCGACCAGGACTGGGAGCGCGCCTGGATGGACCAGTACGAACCGCTCTCGTTCGGCAAGCGCACCTGGATCGTGCCCTGGAACATGGAGACGCCCCCGGCGGCGGAAGGCGGCGCCATCGTGCGCCTCGATCCCGGGCTGGCCTTCGGCTCGGGCACGCATCCGACCACGGCGCTGTGCCTGGCCTGGCTCGATTCGCTGGACCTGGCCGGCAAGACCGTGCTCGATTTCGGTTGCGGCAGCGGCATCCTGGCCCTGGCGGCGCTGAAGCTGGGCGCCGACCGCGCCGTCGGCGTCGACAACGACCCGCAGGCGCTTTCCGCGACGGCCGACAACGCCGAACGCAATGGCGTCGGCGACCGGCTGGCCGTGTACGCCCCCGAAGAGGAACCGCCGGCCAGGTATCCGGTGGTGGTCGCCAACATCCTGGCGGTCGCGCTGGACGCACTGGCCGACACCCTGGCCGCGCGCGTGCAAGCCGGCGGCGTGATCGCGCTGTCAGGCATCCTGCAGGGCCAGGAGTCCGCGCTGCTGGATCGTTATGCCGCCTGGTTCCACGACCTGCAGGCCGTGCAGGAAGGCGACTGGATGCGCATCACCGGCCGCCGCCGCGCCGGCTGAGCCGGTATCCTTCGCGCCATGCCGTCCCGCGCCCCCCGATTCGCCGTTACCGATGCGCCCGCGCCCCGTACGCCCCGTCCGTGGGGATGGTGGCTGCTGGCCGTCGTCCTGTCGGCGGGCCTGGCCCTGCAGCTGATGCTGGCCGACCGGGCACGCCTGGCCACCGACCCGGCCTGGCGGCCGCGGCTTGAGTCCCTGTGCGGCGTGCTGGGCTGCGACCTGCCCGCCTGGCACGAACCCGGAGCCTTCCGCGTCACCAGCCGCGAAGTGCGCCGGCACCCGCAGGACACCCGCGCCCTGCTGATCAGCACCAGTTTTCGCAACGATGCCCGCTGGGCCCAGCCCTGGCCGGTGATGGAGGTCGCGCTGCACGACATCGACGGCAACGCCCTGGGCCTGCGCCGGTTCCAGCCGCATGAATACCTGGGCAGCCCACCGGCGACGGAACGCATTGCACCGAACCAGTCGGCCAGCGCCACGTTGGAGATACTCGACCCCGGCCAGCGGGCGGTCGCATTCACCTTCGACTTCCACTGAAGTCGTACTTAAGGGCAGTCGCGACGTCAGCGGGTTTGACGTAGACTCCTCTCCCCCGTCGCCCGGCCGGCGGGTTCCGCAAGGAAGCGGACCAGAACAGTGGAGCACCCCCGAAGTGAATGTCCCGACCGCCGCCAGAGCGGAAACCAATACGACGCCCAGCGGCCACACGCCCCTGCGCGAGCATGTTTCCCGCTCGGTGCGCCGCTACCTGCATGATTTCAACGGCTGCGACCCCGACGATCTCTACGAGGTCGTGCTGCGCGAGATCGAGCTGCCCCTGTTCGCCGAAGTGATGCGCCACTGCGAAGGCAACCAGAGCCGCGCCGCCGCCTGCCTGGGCATCAACCGCGCCACCCTGCGCAAGAAGCTCAAGGCCTACGGCCTCGCCTGAAAACCCGGGTCAGAGTCGACGCTGACCCTGGTTTTCATGACCCGGTATAATCGCGCCTCTTTCAGAGGTGCCCGATGACCCCCGACCGCCAACCCGTCCGCCGCGCGCTGCTTTCCGTTTCCGACAAGACCGGCGTGGTCGAACTGGCCCGCGGCCTGCACGCACTGGGCGTCGACCTGCTGTCCACCGGCGGCACCGCGAAGGCCCTGCGTGATGCCGGCCTGCCGGTGCGCGACGTCAGCGACGTCACCGGTTTCCCGGAAATCATGGACGGACGGGTCAAGACCCTGCACCCGAAGATCCACGGCGGGCTGCTTGGCCGCGAAGGCACCGACGACGCGGTGATGGCCGAACACGGCATCGCGCCGATCGACCTGCTGGTGGTCAACCTCTATCCCTTCGTGCAGACCGTGTCCAAACCCGGCTGCAGCTACGACGACGCGATCGAGAACATCGATATCGGCGGCCCGGCGATGCTGCGCGCCACCGCCAAGAACCACGCCCGCACCTCGGTCGTGGTGGATCCGTCCGAATACGGCGCACTGCTCGAGGCGCTGCAGGCCGGCGGCACCACGCCGGCCATGCGCCGCGCCTGGGCCGCCAAGGCCTACGCGCACACCGCCGCCTACGACGGCCAGATCGCCCAGTGG
>CAXAYM010000051.1:0-10845 GCA_963973175.1 uncultured Arenimonas sp. | reverse complement strand
CGCGTGGCTCGTCGGACGCGAGCCGGGTCAAGCCGCCGCGGCGGAGCGCCACAAGGCCTGGTGGGTCTTCGGCGCGATGGCGGTCCTGATGCTGGCGTGGACGCCCCTGTTCTTCGGACTCCAGTCGCCGGCCCTGGCCTTCGTCGACATCTCGCTGCTCTGGGTCTTCGTGCTCTGGACGATGGTGGCGTTCGGCCGCGTCAGGCCGATGGCCGGCTACCTGCAGCTTCCGCTGGTGTTCTGGGTCAGTTTTGCCCTGGTGCTCAACGGCACCATCTGGTTGATAAACGCCTGACGCGGACACGCGCGTCGTCGCCGGGACCCGTCCCGGCTCAGGGGAGAAAGGGACACATGCCGCACCGCCGCAACCGCTTCCGATACCGAATCTACACCGGCCTGATGCTCTTCGCGGTATGCATCCTGGCCGGGTCCTCCCTGTTGTCCCTTCGGGTCACCAACGAACTGCAGAACAGCGTGGAGGGCGCGGCACAAACCCAGGAGGTGCTGCGCCAGATCGAGCGCTATTGGGGCCTGATGGGTGATTCGGACTCGCATCACCTGCGCTATGTCCTTACCTCCAGGGACGAGCATCTCACGGACTACCGCAGTACCTTGGTCGAGCTCAATGCCGCGTTCAAGGCCCTCGAGGGCCTGATCGAATCAGAGCAAAACCAGCAGAATTACAAGGTGCTGGCGGCGCTGCACCAGGAGCGGCTGGACTACGTGTCCGAGTCGCAGAAGCTCGTCGCCTGGGTGCGGGAAGGGCGGCCGGGCGCCGCGGAGCGCATGCAGGCGCGCATCAGGGAAGGCATCGGTCCGGCGAACCTGGCGGCGCTCCGGGCCCAGGTGGACCGGATGGGCGACGTGGCCGAAGAGCAGCTGGCCCTTCGCAACGACCAGCGCAACCTGATGATCAGCCAGAACTGGGCCACGGTGCTGATCGCCAACATATTGGCGCTGGCGGCGGGCCTGATCGGCTACAGCTCGGCCAAGCGCATGGAACGCCAGGCCCAGGAGGCCTACCGGATGGAGCTTCGTGCCGAGCAGGCACGGCAGTCCAGCCAGGACAAGTCGGTTTTCCTGGCCAACATGAGCCATGAAATCCGCACGCCGATGAACGCGATCTTCGGTTTCACCAACCTGCTGGGCGAAACGCCGCTCGATCCGCGCCAAGCCACCTACGTGGACTCGATCCGCAAGTCCGGACAGGCCCTGCTGTCCCTGATCAACGACGTGCTGGACCTGTCGAAGATGGAAGCGGGCAAGCTGGAGCTGCGCGAGGAGGCCACCGACCTGCGCGAGATCGTCGACCAGGTCCTGACCATGTTCAAGCAGACCTGCGCCGACAAGGGCATCAGCCTGCGTGCGGACTTCGACGGACGCTCGGAACTGCCGGTGATGGTGGATCCGGTGCGTTTGCGCCAGGTGCTGATCAACCTGGTCTCGAACGCCGTGAAGTACACGGAAAAGGGTGGCGTCGTCGTCCGCGTCGCCTGCCATCCCGGCAACGAGGACGGTCGCTGCGACCTGCGCATCGAAGTGCTCGACAGCGGCACCGGCATCCCGGCGCACCAGCTGGGCATGATCTTCGAACCCTTCGAGCAGGGCGACAGCGTCGATGGCAAGAACCGCGAGGGCACCGGCCTGGGCCTGAGCATCGTGCGTCGCCTGGCCGAACTGATGGGCGGCGAGCTGCAGGCCGAGAGCACGGTGGGCGAGGGCTCCCTGTTCCGGATGGACATTCCCGACCGGGTCATCGGCGCTGAATCGGTGAGCCAGCAGCCCGCGCGCAGCCACCGGATCGACTTCGACCTGTTGCCGCCGCTGAAGGTGCTGGTGGTGGATGACGTGGCCTGGAACCGCGACCTGGCCGCCGCCTACCTGGCCAGCTCCCACCACCAGGTGGTGCAGGCCGGCGACGGCCTGGCCGCGATGGAGCAGCTCAAGGCCAAGGGCGCCGACGTCGTGCTGATGGACCTGCGCATGCCGCGCCTGTCCGGTGAGCAGGCGCTGCAGCGCATCCGCGCCAATCCGCACTGGCGGGACATCCCGGTGGTGGCGCTCACCGCCTCGAGCATGAGCGAGGACGAAAACTGGGTGCGTGCCCGTTTCGATGGCTACGTGCGCAAACCCTATTCGAAGGCCGACCTGTTCGAGGCCCTGGCCATGCATTTCCCGCCGCGACGGACCGAGGCCGCGGAACCGGCGGATGAACCGGTCCCGCGCGCCCAGCCCGATTCGGGGCCGCGCCAGCATGATGCCGAGGCCCTGGCCGAGCTCAAGGCGCTCAGGGCCTCGCTGTCCGGGATGCGCGGCAACCTGCGCGTGCGCGAGGTCGCCGCCGCCGCCAGCCACCTGGCCGGGCTGGCGGGTCGCCTGGACTGGCCGGCGCTCGGAAAATACGCCCGCGATCTCAAGGAGGCCGTGGACGCCTTCGACGTCACCAGCATGCGCCTGCTGCTGGCCAACTGCCCCGCCCCGGAGGTGCTCCGTGATGACCGTTGAACGTGCCCCGCTGGTCATGGTCGTCGACGACCAGGAGGCCAATGTCAGCGCCGTTGGCGGCCTGCTGGCCCGCGACGGGTTCGACGTGGCGCCCTGCCTGAGCGGCAAGGAAGCCCTGGCCGGCATTGCCGCCGAGCTGCCGGACCTGCTGCTGCTGGACATGCGCATGCCCGGCATGGACGGCTTCGACGTGCTCGAGGCGGTGCGCGCCGACGCGGCCACGCGTGAGCTGCCGGTGATCTTCCTCACCGCCGACCACGAGCGCGACTCGCTGGTGCGGGCGTTCTCCGCCGGCGCCGTGGACTACGTGACCAAACCCTTCGTGCCCGAGGAGCTGCTCTCGCGCGTGCGCGCCCATACGGCGCTCAAGCGTGCGCGCGACGACATGCAGCGGCTGGCGCAGGAGCGCCAGGAAAGCCTGGAGCTGATCGCCCACGACCTGCGCAACCACTTCACCAACGTGCTTTTCTCCGCCGACATGCTGGCGTCCCGGCAGTCCGACGAGGCCACCGGCAAGCTGGTCGAATCGATACGCGGTGCCGCCGACACCGGCCTGCTCTTCCTTGAGGCGGTACTCGAACAGGCGGCGGGCGAAGCACGCGGCGAGTCGGTCGAGCCACTGCCGGCCGCCCAGGTCGTGCAGGAGGCGGTGGATGCGCACGCGGACCACGCGCGGGAAAAGGACATGCGCCTTGACCTGCAGCTGGAGCCGGGGCTGCTGGTCCGCGGGCAGCGCCTGGCGCTGGGCCACGTCCTGCAGAACCTGGTGTCGAACGCGGTGAAGTACGCACCGGCCGGGACCGTCGTCACCGTCAAGGCGGCGACGCACGGCGGCAAGGCCAGGTTCCTGGTGCTCGACCAGGGCCCCGGCATCAAGGACGAAGAACAGGGCCAGCTGTTCCGCCGCTACGCAAAAATTTCCAACCAACCCACGGGCGGGGAAGGCTCGACGGGCCTGGGCTTGTCGCTGGCCAAGCAGAAGGCGCGCGCGATGGGCGGCGACCTCTGGTACGACCCGGCCCCGGCGGGCGGTGCCTGTTTCACGCTTGAAATGCCGCGGGTGGAATAGGCCGGGCCATTGGGCTGCCTGCCGTGCAGCCTGCATGTGCGACCGTGCATATCGCAAGGCAGGCCCGCCCGCAGGCGCCGCAAGTCCTTGTTCTTTCGTGCCATGCCGGTTGGCACGGCCCTTGCTCCCTTATCCATGACGACGCCGTCGCCACCCTTCGCCGGGCGGCGGCGGTATCGCGACATCCCCAACCATGGAGCTATCGCATGAACAAGTTCACCCGTACCGCCCTGCCGCTGGCGATCGTGATGGCCCTCGCGGCCTGCCAGGAGACCCCGCAGGAAACGGCCGAGGACGTCGCCGAAGCGCGTGTCGAAGCCGCTGAAGACGTCCGCGAGGCCCGCGAGGACTACGTCGAGGCCGACTCGATGGAGGAAGCCATCGACGAGCGCGAGGACCTCGAGCTTGCCGCTGCCGAAGGCGCCTATGAGGTTGCCAAGGAACAGTGCGATGGCATGACCGGCGAGGCCAAGGACGCCTGCATGGACCAGGCCGAAGCCAACTATGACGCCGCGAAGGAAGCGGCCAAGCAGCGTCAGGAGACCGCCGACGACATGCTCGACGCCGCCGAAGACGTGGCCGACGACATGGAAGACGCGATCGACGACGAATACTGAGCCCCCGCTCGGTAAAACCCCTGTTCCACCCTAGGGAAGACAAGTCCAAGGAGGACACACCATGAACAAGACCACCGCCACCCTCAACAACCTGGTCGAAGCCCTCAACGACGGCATCGAGTTCCATGAGCATGCCGCCAAGGAAACCAACCAGCCGGCCTATCGCGACCTGTTCCTCAACATGGCGCAGATGAAGAAGGCGATCGCCGCCGACCTCAAGGCCGAAGTGTCCAAGCAGGGCGCCGAGCCGGACAACGACGGCACCTGGCTGGGCGGCATCCGCGAGGGCTATGCCCAGCTGAAGTCGAAGATGGTCAAGGACGCCGATGCGGCCTGGATCTCGTCGATCGAGGAGCAGGAAGACCGCGTGCTCGAAGCCTTCCGCGATGCCCTCGAGGGCAACCAGCCCCCGAAGGTGCGTGAGCTGGCCGCGCGCTACCTGCCCGAGGTCAAGAAGATGCACGACCAGATGCGTGACCTGAAGCGGGCGAAGGCGGCTTAAGACCGTCCGTCCTTTCGCGGCCCCCGGCGTGCTGGCCGGGGGCCGCGGCACGTCCGGAGGCCGGCAAGTGCCCTCGGTAGCGAAAAAAACCCGTGTTTTTGCCGGTTTTGCACTTGGCGGCGACCGGAACTTGCCCTACATTCACTGGGCCGGGGCAAGCCCAGGCACCCCAATTACCCATCCAGAATCACGGGAACAACAAAATGGCTACCAAGAAAGCTGCGAAGAAGAAGGCTGCCCCGAAGGCCGCTGCCAAGCCGGCCGCGCCGAAGCCGATCAAGGAAGCGCTGACCAAGTCCGGTCTGGTGTCGCATATCGCCGACAACACCGGCCTGGCCTCGAAGGACGTGCGCGCCGTGCTGGCCGCGCTCGAGAACGCCGTGCACGGCTCGGTCTCGAAGAAGGGCGCGGGCAGCTTCACCCTGCCGGGCCTGCTCAAGATCACCTCGGTCAACGTTCCGGCCAAGCCCAAGCGCAAGGGCATCAACCCGTTCACCAAGGAAGAGCAGTGGTTCGCCGCCAAGCCGGCCACCGTCAAGGTGAAGATCCGTCCGCTCAAGAAGCTGAAGGATTCCGCGGCCTGAGGCCCGGATTCGCGACGCGGTAACGCGCGCGAAAGCAGAATCAGCGGGGTGGGTGCTTCGGCACCCGCCCCGTTTTCATTTCAGGAGACCCCGATGGAATACCGCTATCTCGGCCGCTCCGGCTTCCGCGTCCCCGTGCTGTCCTTCGGTACCGGCACCTTCGGCGGCGAAGGTGAATTCTTCAAGGCCTGGGGCGCCACCGACGTGGCGCAGGCGCGGCGGCTGGTCGATATCTGCCTGGACGCCGGCGCGGCGATGTTCGACAGCGCCGACATCTATTCGAAGGGGGCGGCCGAGTCGATCCTGGCCGAGGCGATCAAACACCGGGCGCGCGACGAGATCATCCTTTCCACCAAGGCGACGTTCCGCTTCGGCCCGGGCGAGAACCAGGTCGGTTCCTCGCGCCATCATCTGTTGCGTTCCGTGGACGCTTCGCTGGAGCGCCTGGGCACCGACTACATCGACATCTTCCAGCTGCACGGCCAGGACACGCGCACGCCGGTGGAGGAAGTGCTGTCCACGCTCGAAACGCTGGTGCATGCCGGCAAGATCCGCTACGTCGGCGTCTCCAACTTCAGCGGCTGGCACCTGATGAAATCCCTGGCCGCCGCCGACCGCCAGGGCTGGCCGCGTTACGTCGCCCAGCAAACCTACTATTCGCTGGTGGGCCGCGACTACGAATGGGAGCTGATGCCGCTGGCCGCCGACCAGGGCCTGGGCGCCATCGTCTGGAGCCCCCTGGGCTGGGGCCGCCTCACCGGCAAGATCCGCCGCGGCCAGCCGCTGCCGGAAAACAGCCGCCTGCAGTCCAAGGTCGCCGCCGACGGCGGACCCCAGGTCGAGCCGGACTACCTGTACCGCGTGGTGGACGCGCTGGACGAGGTCGCCGCCGAAACCGGCAAGACCGTGCCGCAGGTGGCGCTGAACTGGGTGCTGCAGCGGCCGACCGTCAGCAGCGTCATCGTCGGCGCCCGCAACGAGGACCAGCTGCGCCAGAACCTGGGCGCGGTGGGCTGGAACCTCACGCCCGACCAGGTTGCCCGCCTGGACGCGGCCAGCGAGCGGCCCCGGCCCTATCCGTTCTGGCACCAGGCCAGCTTCAGCTACCGGAACCCGACGCCGGTGTAAGGGCGGCCGGCCGGTCGAGTTCGTACACCAGCAGCGTTTCGCCATTCAGGGCCTGCGGGCCCTGCAGGCGCATGCCCAGCGATTCAAGCAGGCGGCGCGAGGCGACGTTGCCGATGCTGACGATGGCCAGCACCCGCGGCAGCGCCAGGGGTCCGAAAGCGATGTCCAGGCTCAATCGCGCCGCCTCGCGCGCCAGTCCCTGGCCGCGCCATTGCGGCAGGAAGGCGTAGCCCAGGTCCGGCCCGGGCAGCAGCTCGCGCCGGACCAGGCCGCACATGCCGGCGACGCTGCCGTCATGCTTCATCTCGACCGCCCACATGCCGAAACCGTGGCGGGCATAACTGGCGATCGGGCCTTCGAGCAGGTAAGCGCGGGCCTGGTCGGCATCGCGCACGCCGCGGTCACCGATGTACGCCAGGAAATCCGGGTCGTTAAGCAGGGCGAGCGCGAAGGCGCCGTCGTCCGCGCGCAGCTCGCGCAGTCGGAAACGCTCGGTCTCGGGGAGGGTGGGCGGCATGTATGGTCCCGGGTGGACCGCCCGATTATTGCAGGGCCGGCGGGCCGGCGGTGGATCTCAGGGCGTGGCCAGCGTGACCTGCTGCAGGCCGTCGTGCACCGCGACCAGGCGCTGCACCTGGGGCATGTGCGGCTTGCGCGGCTGCTGTTCGGTGCCCAGGGACTTGCTGTCGAAACGCACGTTCTCGGGAATCACGATCTTGAAGCGCAGCGTGGCCGAGGCCGAGACCTTGGCGCCTTCACTGCCCACCGAAAACTCGCCCTTGGCCAGGGCCGGCTGGGCGAGGGCCATCGCCAGGGCGGCGATGGCCGCGAGGCGGACGAGGAGGGCGGGCTTGGCGAGGCGCTTGGCGTTCATCGTGCTGCTCCTGGGGGGAAGGAACCGACGCCGGGAAGGGCTTCGTGTTCCTTGGAGAGCAGTCTAGGAAGCGGCGTAAGTTGTTGATGGGCAACGGATCACACTTGCCCACTGTGGGATTTCGCGCACACTTCCCGACCAAATGCGGCAGTGCGGCACGGTTTGCTTGCGGGTGCGGTCACAGTTCGATGGCAAACCGTGACCTCCGCCCAAACCGCGGCCGAAGCGGCCAGCCTTCGCAGCAACGCCCGCGCACGAAAAAAACGGCCAGCCAGGTCGGCCGACCGCGAAATTTTTTCCAGGCTTGCGCCGGGGTGGCCGGCGCCTCCGCGCGCTTAAGTGGCGGCGACCTCGGTCGTGTCCGACTCCAGCCCGTGGGTCCGCACGCGGTCGCGGCCGGCGTGTTTGGCCTGGTAAAGCGCGTCGTCGGCGCGGCTGAGCAGGACCAGGAAATCGTAGCCACAGGCGCGGGTGCCGGCGACGCCGAAGCTGGCGGTGACGGTGAAGACCTGGCCGGTCGGCGAGGTGTCGATCGCGGCAATGCGCTTGCGGCAGGCCTGCGCCAGCGCCACCGACGAAGGCAGGTCGCAGCCCACCAGCAAGAAGGCGAATTCCTCGCCGCCCAGGCGCCCGAAGCGGTCGTTCTTGCGGCACACGTCGGCACAGACCTTGGCGACTTCGGTCAGCACCCAGTCGCCGGTGGCGTGGCCGAAGCGGTCGTTGATGGACTTGAACTCGTCGAGGTCGAACATCACCAGGCCGACTTCCTCGCCGTCCTTGCGGCAATACGCCAGCGCCTCCTCGGCGCGGTGGCTGAAGTGCATGCGGTTGGACACACCAGTCAGCGCGTCGGTTTCCGCCAGCCGCCGGAAGGCCACCTGCGCGCGCTTGGTGCGCCAGGCCCAGAGTGCGATGGTTCCCAGCAGCACGACCAGCAGTGCCAGCAGCAACTGGTTGTTCCGGCGCGACTGTTTCGACACCTGTTCGCGCAGCTGCAATACCTGGTTCTCGCGGTTGAGCAGCTCGATGGTCTGGTTCTTCTCGCGGGTTTCGGTCATCACCTCCTGGTAGGCGAGTTCGCGTGCCTTTACCGAGTCCAGGAAGGCCTTGTCGGCCTCGGCGTAGTTGATGTGGTGGGCCAGGGCGGCCGCGGTGTCGCCACGCTGCAGCGCGCTCTCATAGAGCGTCCGGTAGGCGGCGACCAGCGGTGCCGAGTTGACCATGCTGGCGCTGAACCGGATCGCGGCCCGGGCGTGGGCGTCGGCCTGCGCCGCGTCGCCGCTGTCGAGGTAGATGCCGGCGAGCGTGGAATGCACTTCGCCGATGAGCCGGGGATAGCGCGTCGCCTCGACCTCCGGGAGGTGAGGGACCAGCAGGATCGCCGCCTCGTTCCACTGGCCATTGTCGGAAAGGAGGCGCGCGTGGAAAGCCCGCGCGAAATTGGCCGCGATCTTCTCGCCGGCTTCGCTGCACCGGCGGGCGATATCCGTGATCCCGTCGATTTCGTCATTCGCCTTGCCGAGGTAATAAAGCGACTCCAGGCGCATGACTTCGGCGAAGCAGCGGGTGCGCGCGGACGGTTCGGTGGCGAGCATGAGCTCGGCGAACTGTTTTCCCTTTTCGTACTGGCCCACGTGGTTGCTGATCGTGCCCGCCGCCGACCAGGCGTGGTGGCGGAGCTCGGGATCCTCGATCTGCTCGATCAGGGCGAGCGTTTCATTCATGTAGCGCAGGCCGGAGGCGAAGTCGCGGGTCACGGCGAACGAATTGACCATCAGCGCGCCGGCGCGGAAGCGGACTTGGACATCCGAGGATTCTTCGAACAGCTTTCGGGCGGCCTCGATGCCGAGGTCGAACCGGCCGCTGTAGGCAAGCTGGTAGGCCTTGAGGTAGTCGAGCTGTTCGCGCTGCCGGGTGCTGGCCGAGGCCAGGCTGGCGTTGAGCTGCCCGATCAGGGCGTCGAACTGCGCGGGGTCGGAGCTGCGTACCACTTCGGCCTGCTGCAGCATGGCTTCGAACGCAGGCGAGGCAGTCGCCATTGCCGGCGCGAAGAAGGCCAGTGCCGCGCAGAGCGCGGCACCGGCCAGCCGGTTCTTCGCAAACCGGATCGCCAAGGCTTCAGTGGCTGCCGCGCAGGCCAATCGATTCCTTGCCGTCGTCCTTGTCCGGCGAGTCGGAATCGTCCTGTTCGTCGTCCTTGTTCTCGTCGCCTTCGGCCGGGAAAAGCAGGCACATCATTTCCAGGCGACCGCCCAGCAGGCCGCTGAGCGCATCCGCATCCCTCGCCAGCAAGGCGTCGCGGGCGACATCCTCGACTTGCGCGGCTTCGACGGCGGCCTCGTAGCTGGCCGGGTCGAACTGGCCGGGCAGGCGGGTCCGGCCCATGTTCTCCAGAAAAGCGATTACCTTCGACATCCCTTATTCCCCTTTGGTGGTGGCAGGTTCTTTGCTGGTGTACGCGCGTGCATCCAGGGCATCAAGCCTGGCCTGCACGTCGTCGGCGGGCACGAGCCGGCTGGCCGGCGGGAGCACCAGGGTCGATTGTGCCGTCAAATCGGCCCCGGCGAGTGCTCCAAGTGCCACGACGTCCATCCGCGGCGACTGGATGGGCAGCGTGGCGGCCTCGTAGATCGTGCATGGGTGGTCCAACGGATAGTCCCGTGCCAACAGGTCAACGAGCACCTGCCGGTAGGGTGCAGGCGTCGAGAACCGACCGAAGCTGCGGTCACCGGCGATGCCCGCCTGCCACAGCACGAGGTAGGCACTGGTATCGAGCCGCCGGCGATAGAACATCACCTGGCTTGCTTCGTAGTGCTGGCAGCCATAGCGCCCGGGGTCGATGCCGAGGTCCGCGTACAGGCAGTCCTCCGCGGAGACGCCGGCTTCCATGTGTGCCGGAAACCCTTCCGCCCTGGCGATCTCTATGGCCCGGTGCGGCGCGAGCGCGAATACGCCGGGATGCCCATAGAAGGCGCCACAGACCCGTCGGCCGCTGCGGACTTCGGCAAGCATGGCCTCGACCATCTCGCGGTACGTCTCGGTGCGCGGCTTGCCGGCCTGGTAGTAGGGCTGGAGGCTGCGCACGTCGGCGTTCATTTCCTTGACCCACAGTTCGACCAGCGGGTCCGACACGGCGACGAAAACGACGTCCGCCTGCTCGATGGTGGTCCGCGCGCGCGGCCCGAGGTGTGCGCCCAGCGTCATGCCCAGCCCGACGCAGGCCAGGCTTCCCGGCTTTCCCATGTCTCTCCCCGCCCTGGTTCCGCCCCCACATTAGCCGATGCCGCTATGACCGGCATCCCTTGTGTCCGACGTTGCCGGGATCCCGCCAGCAAAGGGTTCCGTCGGCGGACGTTGGCGAGGGCTTGAATCCGAGGCTGGCCAACAGGCGGGCCATCGCGTGGTTGCCCGGTTCGTGCCGCGCCACGAGAAAGCTGCCAGGCGCGAACCCGGCGGCCTCGGTCCGAAGCGCCCTGATCGTTGCCTGGCCATGGCCACGGGCTTGGCGGTCGCCGGCCTGCTCCTGGCCGAGCTCGGTTTCCGTGTTGTCCTTGCGGGTCAGGCCC
>CAXAYM010000050.1:0-10848 GCA_963973175.1 uncultured Arenimonas sp. | reverse complement strand
GCCATGGGCACGGCCTGGTCCAGGATCTGCCGGGCTTCGTAGTCGCTGCTGATGGCCTGTGCGCTCTCGAGGGCGACTCGGGTCGACCCCGGTTCCTTACGTGCCAGCAAGGCGGACAGGACCCTGCGCTGTTCGTAATCGCTGCCGATGCCGTCCAGCACCTCGCGCCAGGCGATGAGCAGATCGCCTTCGATGGGCTGCGCCTTGGCCAGCTGGACGAGCAGCTGGGACTGCTCGTAGTCCGAACCCATCCTCCCGGCCAGCTGCAGAAGCTGCGTCTGTGCCAGGTCCGTCAGCGCCATGTTCGCCATGCCGGCCTCGAGCACGCGACGCAGCTCGTAGTCCGAACTGATCCCGCCCGCCAGCTCCAGCGCGCGCGCAAAGCCGGCGTCGTCCAGCGGCGCGTCGCTGAAGAGGGCCTGCAGGTAGAGGCCACGCGCATGGTCACCCTCGATGAGGTCGATTTCCGCGAACAGGGCGTCCAGGCCGCCCCGCGCGATGATGCGCCGGGCCCGCGCTTCGGCCTGGAACCCGGATTCACGCAGGACCTCGGGCAAGGCCTTGGCAAGCCACCCGCGGGCGGCGCCGTCGAACGCCTGCTTGCGGCCATCCACGCGGTAATCGCGCGCCAGGCCGTCCCGGCCCGGCACGACCCGCAGCGAACGTTCGATACCGTCGCGCTTGATGGCCAACTCGAATTCGGCGCCGGCGGCCATGCGGGCCACGTCGTCCTCGGCCGCGGTGAAGTCGATGTCGCCGTGCAGGGTCAGCTCCTGGCGTTCGCCCGTGCGCCCGTTGCGGTGCTGGTAGTGGGCCTTGCCGTCGGAATCGGTCACGGAGGTACCGCTGAACAGCTCGCTGAAGAAGCCGTCGGCGTGGGCCGGGTTGGCGACGCTCGTGACCGCCAGGCCGGGCAGCGCAATGGCGGTGGCCAGGCCGAGGGCCAAGGCGGTGCGACGGAGCGAAACGGGAATGGGGCGAGGCATGGGGGTTTCCTCCAGCAGGTTCCTGACGCGGCGGACCACGGGGCCGGGTTCGGCCGCCATGGCCACCGCAAGGGTGGGGGTGGGGGTGGGTGGCGACACGCCGTGGGCCAGGCAGGCCGCCAGACACTCCGCCAGCGGGCGACCGCTGCCGCACAGCGCAGCCGCGCTTTGGTCGCAGGCGTCTTCGGCCAGGGCCTCGAGCCGGCGCAAGGCCAGCCAGGCGAGCGGATGGAAGTACAGCGGCAGCACCGCCAGGCGCTGGGCCAGGCGCCAGGCCGGATCGTGGCGCTGCAGGTGGGTCAGTTCATGGGCCAGCAGGGCGCGTTGCTGCGTCGGCGACAGGTGCTCCACCCACGCAGGCAACAGCAGGCGGTGGCCTGGCAGCAGCATCGGGCTGGCCAATCCATCGACCAGGCGCAGCTGCGGCAGACGCGCAAGCTGCAAGGCCCGGCCCAGGTCAGCGGCGAGCGTCGGCAACGGCGAGCCCGCGGACGGAGCCCCGCCAGGCTGGCCACGCGTCCATCGCCGCAGGGTCCAGGCCTGGCGGCCCAGGCGCAGGGCGACGGGCAGCCCGCCCAGCAGCCAGGCCAGCAGGAGCATGGCCACGAGCGGGCTGGACAGCCGCCACGTCGTCGGGGACGACGTGGAGGACGCCACGACAGTGCGGGGCGCGTCCGTCGCTGCCGGTGCCGCTTCCTGCCGGGCCAGGATCCGCTGCAAACCGGATTCTCCGGGCAAGGTGGCGCGCAGGGCCTGGGCGCGATCGGGGCGCTTTGCTGGCGCCGGCACAGCCGGAGCGGCCTGCGCGCTGGGCGGTGCCGCGTCGCGCCATTCGCCCGGTCCCGGCAGACGCGTTGCCGCTGACGCAAGGACCGACGACACCAGCGCGCCGAACAGGGCGCCGCGCCAGGCCAGCTCGCGCCAGCCGGGATGGCGCAGCGCACCCAGGCGCTGGAGGAGCCAGGCCAGCGACAGCAGCACGGAGGCATGTACCACCAGGGTCAGCAGCCAGGAGAGGGCGACGTCGATGGCGTTCATGGCCGATCGCGGCCTTTGGCCGGACGTTCCGCCAGCAGCGCCTGCACCTTGTCCAGGTCTCCCGGTGCCACCTCGCCGTCGCTGACCAGGTGGGCCAGCAGGGCCCGGGGGTCGCCCTTGAACAGGTTCTGGATGAGGTCGCCGACCATGCTGCGGCGAACCTGGGATTCGCTGACCGTCGGCACGTAATAGAGCTGGCGGCCATCGCGTCGCGCGGCCACCACCCCGCGACGACCCAGACGCGTCAGCACCGTGGCCACGGTGGTGTGGGCCAGGCCGCGGCTGTCGGCCAGGGCCGCGGCGACCTCGGCCACGCTGGCCTCGCCCCGCCACAGCACCCGCATGACGTCGAGCTGCAGTTCGCTCAGCGCGACGCCCTCGGGGGAATCACCGGGGAAGTCCTTGCCCTGGGAGCTCATCGGCCAACCTCTACACCTGTCGTTCTACGAGTGTAGTAGGAATAGCGGCCTTGTCTACGGGCCGGAAGTCATGACTGGACGGCGCCGGGGATCAGGCCAGGTCGGCCTGGTTCTGCAGGATCAGGTCGGCCAGCCAGGGCTCGCCCTTCTGGGTGAGCTCGAGCGGGGTCATCTGCCAGCCGGTCAGGACCATGGCCTCGGCGATCGTGAATTCCAGCTGGGCCTTGGTGAACTTGCGTTCGCCGGCGATCACCGCCTCGAGGACGGCGCGGCCCGGCATGGGGGCCTCCATCTCCGCGGCCTTGGCAGCCTCGGCGGCGGCCGGATCGGTGCCGCCCTTCTTGAGCAGCCACTCGACGCGGCGCTGGGCGTCGCTTTGCGGATCCTTGCCCGAGGGCACGTCCGGCACGGCGGCCGCCAGGGTCTTTTGCAGGGTGTTGAGCTGGCCCATCACCTTCATGCGCGCCAGGTTGGCGGCGTCGCGGGCGTGTTCGGCGTCCTCGACGTCCTGGCGCAGGCGGTCGCGCTGGGCCGCCAGGGTGGCCAAGTCCTTGTCGACCTTGTCGAGCAGCATCAGCCACTCCGCGGCCTGCGCCGGGGAGGCAGCCACGATGGCTTCGCGGAGGGCGTCGAGTTGGGCGCGGGGGTCGCTCATCTGGCCGGCAGTATAGACCTAGCGCCCGGGCCCCACGTCAATGAAGCGCAGGAATTCGGCCCGGGTCCGGGCATCCTCGCGGAAGCCACCCAGCATCTTGGAGGTGACCATGCTGACGCCGCGCTTGTGGATGCCCCGGGTGGTCATGCACTCGTGCGCGCCCTCGACCACGACGCCGACGCCGCGCGGCTGCAGCACGTCCTGGATGCAGTTGGCGATCTGCGCGGTCATCTTCTCCTGGACCTGGAACCGGCGGGCGTAGGCTTCCACCACGCGGGCGAGCTTGCTGATGCCCACCACCTTGCCGGCCGGCAGGTAGCCGATGTGGGCCTTGCCGATGATCGGCGCCATGTGGTGCTCGCAGTGCGATTCGAACTCGATGTCGCGCAGCACGATCAGTTCGTCGTAACCCTCGACCTCCTCGAAGGTGCGCGCGAGGTACTCCCGGGGGTCCACCTTGTACCCGCTGAACCAGTCGCCGTAGGCCTTGGCGACCCGCCGCGGGGTGTCGATCAGGCCCTCGCGCGCCGGATCTTCGCCGGCCCAGCGCAGCAGGGTGCGGACGGCTTCCTCGGCCTGGTCCTGGGTGACGGAATTGCTCATGGCGACGGCTCCTTCATCAAGGCGCCCATCCTAACCCCGGCCCGCGTCAGGGCCGCGTGGTGGTGACCCGCCAGGTGAGCAGGCCGCCGAGCGAAACCATGACCGCGGCCAACCAGAAGCTGGCGCCCGCCACCGGGCCGCGCAGTTCGTTCGCCGCCACGAAGGCCAGCGTCTGGGTGAAGAGCGTGGGACCCAGGATGCCGGCGATCGAATTGAGGCTGCCGACCGCGCCCTGCAGCCGGCCCTGTTCGCTGGGCGAAACCCGGGAGGTCATCAGCGACTGCGCCGCCGGACCGGCTACGGCCCACAGCGCGGCCACCGGCATGGCCGCCCAGAACCAGTAGCCGCTGGGCGCCAGCGCGTACATCGCGAATCCCAGGCCGCCGGCGGTGGCGCCGATGAGTACCGTGCGGCGATCGCCGAAGGTGCGCGCGATGCGGCCGACCAGTCCGCCCTGGACGATGACCGTCAGCACGCCAACCAGCAGCAGGGTCCAGCCGACCATTTCCAGGCCCCAGCCAAAACGATAATCGGCGTAGAGCACGAAGGTGGTGGGATAGACCAGGTGGGCCAGCGCCATCAGGAAGCTGACCCCGGCCAGCCCGAGCAGTTCGGGATGCGCACGCAGCATCTTCAGCGAGGCCAGCGGATTGGCGCGGCGCCACTCGAAGGGCGCGCGCCGCTCAGGCGGCAGCGATTCGGGCAAGACGAAGTACCCGTAGCAGAAGTTCGCCGCGCACAGCCCGGCCGCGACCCAGAACGGCAGGTGCAGGTCGACCGCGCCCAGCCAGGCGCCCATCACTGGCGCCACGGTGAAGCCGATGCCGAAGGCCATGCCCAGTCGCCCGAAGGCGGCCGAGCGTTTTTCCGGTGGCGTGACGTCGGCGATGTAGGCGTTGGCGGTGCTGAAGCTGGCCGAGGTCGCGCCCGACAGCAGACGCGCGATGAAAAGCAGCGGCAGCGTATTGGCCATCGCCATGATCAGGAAATCGATCGCCAGGCCGGCATTCGAAACGAGGATGACCGGGCGGCGGCCGAAGTGGTCAGACAGCGCGCCCTGCACCGGCTGGGCGAAGAACTGCATCACCATGTAGCCCGTGGCGAACAGCCCGTGCCACATCGTCGCATCGGCGATTTCGCCGCCGGTGACCTGCTTCAGGAGGTGCGGCAGCACCGGGATGATCAGGCCGAAGGCCATCACGTCCACCAGCACCGTGACGAAGATGAAGGCCAGCGCGGCCCGGCGCACGCGCGGCACGGCTGACGATGGCGCGTCCATGGATTTGCCTCAGAGCACTCGGCAGAACACCGCCTTGAGGTAGCGGCTTTCCTTCACATGGGCCATGAACGGATGGTCGCCACCCGCGCCCGCGACCTTGAGCACCTGCACGGTGCGGCCGGAATAGAAGGCGGCGCGACGGATCATGTCCAGGAACTCTTCTTCCGACACCAGGCCGGTGCAGGAACAGGTGAGCAGGATGCCGCCCGGCTTCACGACCTGCATGGCCAGCTTGTTCATGTCGTTGTACTTCTTGAGCGCGGCGATCACCTGCTCGCGGTCGCGGGTCAGCTTGGCCGGGTCGAGCACCACGACGTCGAACTGCTCCCCGCGCTGGTGGGCGTCGCGCAGGTAATGGAACAGGTCGGCCTGCACGAACTTGATCCGTGCATCGTTGAGCCGCGCGTTCTTCTCGGCGACCTCCAGGATCTCCTCGTCCAGGTCGATGCCGATCACCTCGTCGGCGCCGCCGCGGGCCTTGGCATAGATCGCGAAACCGCCGGAGTTGCAGCACACGTCCAGCACCCGCTTGCCGGCGGTGAACCGCGACAGGAAGTCGCGGTTGTCGCGCTGGTCGGCGAAAAAGCCGGTCTTGTGGCCGCTGCCCGGGCTGGCGCGGAACTTCAGGCCGTTCTCGGTGATCACGCTCGGTTCCGGCGCGGGCGGCGCGCGGAAGTCGAAGCTTTCCTGCTTCTGCACGTGCTCCTCGGCGAAACTGTAGAAGCGGCAGCCCGGGAATTGTTCGCGCAGGGCCGCATACACCCATTCGCGATGGCGGAAGGCACCGGCCGAGAAGAACTCCACCACCAGCAGGTCACCGTAGCGATCGACCACCAGTCCCGACAGGCCATCGCCCTCCGAATGCACGACGCGCCAGGCGTCGGTCGTTTCTTCCAGCCGCAGCGCGCCTCGGCGCAGCGCCACCGCATCAGCGATCTTGCGGGCGAAGAAGGCCTCGTCCACCGCCTCGTCGGCGTCTTCGGTGAGCACGCGCAGGGCGATGCGCGAATGGCCGTTGTAGAAGCCGCGCCCCACCCACTTGCCGGTGTTGTCGACGATATCCACGATGCTGCCCGGCTTGGGCTTGGCTTCGGGCTTGACCACCATCTTCTGGAAGATCCAGGGGTGGTTGGAGCGGCGCTCGATCTTGAGCGAAATGACGGGCAGGGCAGGCATGTTCATCGGCGAATTGTACCGGGGCTGGCCCGGCGACGCCCTGTTTCAGCCCGCCGGGGAAAGCTCCACGCGGTCGCCGCCGGCCCGCTTGGCCTGGTACATGGCCAGGTCCGCGCGCTGCAGCACCGCCTCGAGCGGCTCGTCCGGGCGCAGCTGGGCCACGCCGATCGACACCGGTACCGGCACCTCTTCGCCCCGATGGAGCATATGCGCCTGGTTGATGGCCTCGCGCAGGCGTTCGGCCACCACCCGGGCGCCGGCGGCGTCGGTACTGGGCAGCAGGGCCACGAACTCGTCGCCGCCCAGCCGCCCCAGGATGTCCTCCCCACGCAGCACCAGGCGGGCGCGCGCGGCAAGGTGGCGCAGCACGCCATCGCCGGCGGCATGGCCCAGGCTGTCGTTGACGGCCTTGAACTGGTCCATGTCCAGCAACAGCACCGCCATCGGCCGACCGTGGCGGCGCGATTCGAGCATGAGGCGGTGCCCCTGTTCGACCAGCCCGCTGCGGGCCAGCACGCCGGTGAGCGGGTCGACGGTCGCCAGCTTGCGCAGGTCCTCGTAGGCCCGTTCGGTATGCATCAGCACGAAGCCCAGGCTCAGGAACATCACGCCCACGCAGGCGTAGGTGAACACGACCATGTCGCTGGGGCCCGCTTCGAACAGGCTGCCCTCCGGCCGCGGCGCCAGGCCGTGTTCGACGAGCCGCCAGCAGGCCACCAGCACGCCGAAGGCCGCGAAGGCGCCGGTGAGCCGCGCCGCGGTGAACCCGTCGCGCCGGTAGGCGGTCGTCATCGCCATCGCGAGGGTGCCGAGCAGGAGGATCGCCGCCACCGAGTTGACCATCACCCGGGCGCTGTAATGCGGCCGGTATTCGGAGAACCAGACCAGGCCCAGCACCGCCGCCACGACGATGCCCCAGAGCCGGAAGCGCCGCTCCGGCAGCCCCTGGAAGCCGCGCACCGCCCGGGCCATCTCGGCGAAACCCAGCAGCAGCAGGCCATTGCCCAGGGAGATGGACATCGGGTCGGGCAGCTGGCCGCGCGCCGCGAGCATGGCCCAGGCCATCGGCTGCAGCAGCAGGCCCAGGGTCCAGATGCGCAGGTGGCGCCGGCGTTCGACGGGGAAGTGCTGCCCGGCCTGGGTCAGGAAAAGCACGGTCAGCGCGCTCAGCAGCACGCCGACCAACATCACTGAAAGAACGTCCAGCGCCATGCCATCCCCGTCGGAGGCCCTGCGGGCACGGGCAGAGAGTAGCGCGCCGGCGACCGGCAAGGTGTGATTGACATCCTGTTAACCGGACATGACAGAATCTGTCGCAAGAAGGGGAGTAGCTCCCGCTGCCGATATCGTCATCACGGGTCCGGACCCACGTCCAAAGCCCCGGTCCGGCAGGCAGGCCCAGGCCTGCGAGCGAGACCTTCGCCCGCCCGCGGTGAATGTCGTTCCGTCCCGGAACGAGGCGCCGTGGCCCGGACGACAGGCCTCGCATCGGAGAACCCCGCTTGGAAACCATCGGCACCCCCCTCATGTGGACCGTGTTCACGGTCCTGGTCCTGGTCGCGCTCGCCGTCGACCTGCTGGTGCTGCGACAGAACGGCCCGCACAAGGTCAGCACCCGGGAAGCGGTGATCTGGTCGGTGGCCTGGATCGCGCTGGCCATGGTCTTCAATGTCGGCCTGTGGTGGTACCTGCAGGGCCAGCTGCCGGCGCAGGACGCCGACCGCATCGCGCTGGAGTTCCTCACCGGTTACCTGGTCGAGAAGGCGCTGGCGGTCGACAACATCTTCGTGTTCCTGATGCTGTTCACCTACTTCGCCGTGCCGCCGCAGTCGCAGCAGCGGGTGCTGATCCTGGGCGTGCTCGGCGCGATCGTGCTGCGTGGCATCCTGATCTTCGTCGGTGCGGCGCTGATCGCACAGTTCCACTGGATCCTCTACATCTTCGGCGTGTTCCTGCTGGTCACCGGCGCAAAGATGCTCTGGGCCGCCGGCCAGGAGCCGGACATGGACAAGAACCCGGTGCTGCGCTGGCTGACCGGGCGCTTCCCGATGGTGCGGCGCTACCACGGCGAAGCCCTGTGGCTGGGCCAGGGCAAGCGGCGCAAGTACACGCCGCTGTTCATCGTGCTGGTGATGATCGCGGTCACCGACGTCATCTTCGCGGTCGATTCGATCCCGGCGATCTTCGCCATCACCACCGATCCGTTCATCGTGCTGACCTCGAACGTGTTCGCGGTGCTTGGCCTGCGTGCGCTGTACTTCCTGCTCGCCGGTGCGGCCGAGAAGTTCCACCTGCTGGCCTACGGCCTGGCGATGGTGCTGATCTTCATCGGCGCCAAGATGCTGCTGGTGGACATCTACAAGATCCCGGTGGCGATCTCGCTGGGCGTGGTCGCGGCCACCATCGCCACCTCCATGGTGATGAGCCTGTGGGTCAAGCCGCGCGAACCGAAGAACGTGCTGCCCGGCGGCTGAGCCGGCCCTTGCCTCCCCGCCGCCGGGGCCCCATCTGGGTGTGATGGATCCCCTACGCCAGCAGCACGCCGAGGCCGTGCGTCGCCATTTCCGCCGGGCACTGCTGGCCTCGATGGCCTTCGTCGCCCTGATCGGCGCGATCTTCTTCGCGACGCCGGCCCTGGGCGGGCTGCGCGACTTCGCGCTGGTGCCGCTGGAGCTGCACGGCCTGGTCGGCATCCTCACCGCACCCTTGCTGCATGGCTCGGCCGGACACTGGCTGGCCAACGCCAGTGCCCTGCTGGTGCTGGGCACCCTGGTCGGCACCGTCTACCCGCGCGCGGCGCTGCGGGCCCTGCCGGTGCTGTGGCTGCTTTCGGGCCTGGTGACCTGGGTGATCGGACGGCCGTCCTTCCACATCGGTGCCAGCGGCCTGACCCACGGACTGATGTTCCTGCTGCTGTTCCTGGGGCTGTTCCGGCGCGACAAGGCGGCGATCGCCGCCGCACTGATCGCGTTTTTCCTCTACGGCGGCATGGTGCTGACGATCCTGCCGCGCGAACCCGGCGTGTCCTGGGAATACCACCTCGGCGGCGCCCTCGCCGGCATCGTCGCGGCCTGGTGGTGGCGGCGCCTCGACCCGGAACCGCCGCGCAAGCGCTACAGCTGGGAGATCGAGGAAGAGCAGGCCGGCGCACAGGCCGAGGCGGAGGCCGCCCAGTTCGAGCCACCGCGGCCGGAGGACGTGCCGGTGCTCTGGCAGCGCCCGCAGCCCTCCGAAGGCAGCGTGATCCTCCCGTTCCGGCCGCGTCGCGACGAGGACGGCCCCGAACGCTGAAATTCTCGGGCTTGCGCCCCTGCCGGAGGGGTGGAACCCTTGGCCCCGAGACCCGCCATCGCCAAAGGAGGCGATGCCGTTCGTGGAGTGGTCCTTCGACATCCGCTCCGGCCTGCTGGTCGGCGCGTTCCTCACCCTTCTGACCGGCGCCGTGCTGGCGGTCGTGGCCCGCGCCATGCCGGCCATCTTCCGGCCGGCAATGAACTGGTGGGTGGCCGCGACCCTGCTGCAGCCGGCCGGTTTCGTCTTGCTCAGCCAGCGTGACGCGCTGCCTGCCTGGGTCACGATCGTCGTGGCCAATGCGCTCATCGCCGCCGCCTTCGCCGCCTACGCGATGGCGCTGCGGCGCTTCCACCGGCTCACGGTGCCGCACGGCCTGCTCTGGGGCATGGTCGCCGCCGCGGTGGCGGTGTCGATCTGGTTCGGGCTGGTGCAGCCCGACCTCACCCACCGGCTGATCGCCATTTCGATCGTGCTGGCGGCGATGCTGGGTTACTGCGCCTGGACGATCTACCGCGGCCCGGACGTGCGCAGCCTCGTGCGCCACGTCGCCGGCGGCGCGTTCCTGCTGGCGGCGGTGATCATGGCCTACCGCGCGCTGGTGCTGACCTGGGACCCGGGCCAGGTGAGCGCCGTGTTCCAGCTGACCCACGTGCAACTGCTGACCTATGGCGTCGGCAGCGTGCTGCCGGTGGTCGCGACGGTGGGTTTCCTGCTGCTCTGCACCGACCGCAGCCAACGCGAACTCGAGCGTGCGGCGCGCATGGACTACCTCACCGACGTCTACAACCGCCGCGCGATCGAGGAGCTGGGCACGCGGGCGATCGCCAGCGCGCGCCGGCACGGCACGCCGCTGGCGCTGCAGGTGGTGGACATCGATCACTTCAAGCACATCAACGACGAGCTGGGCCACGCCGCCGGCGACCTGGCCCTGGTGCGGGCGGTCGAACGCATCCGCGAATGCCTGCGCACCGAGGACATCCTGGGACGCCTGGGCGGCGAGGAGTTCATCGTGCTGATGCCCAACACCGACGGGGACAGCGCGGTGGCCGCCGCCGAACGAATCCGTGAAGCATTTTCGCAACGGCCCCTGGACTTGCGGGGCGAGCGGCGCAAGGTGACGCTGTCGATCGGCGTGGCGGTGCTGGCGCCGGCCGACCGGCTGTTCTCGCAGCTGCTGCAGCGGGGAGACCGGGCGATGTATGCGGCCAAGCACGCCGGCCGCGACCTGGTGATGGCCGACGCGATGAGCGGCTGGGACAGCCTCCCCGACTGAGTCGCCATCTTCATTCCCAGCAGCCCGGGCCGGTGATAGCTTCCGGGGATACCCCCAGGGAGCGTCCCGAATGAAGCTTTTGCTGGTCCCGATCGTGCTGACCCTGCTGGTGGCCTGTGGCCGCG
>CAXAYM010000049.1:0-10877 GCA_963973175.1 uncultured Arenimonas sp. | reverse complement strand
TTCACGCCCCAGACGAAGTGGGCGGGTTGGCCTCGGCCTTCCACGCCTGCGCGCACCGTGTCCGCCAGTCCCCAAAGGTAGGCACGCGGTAACAAATGCCATTCGTCCGCGAGGCTGATGGCCGCCCGCCAGTGCGGGATCTGCAGGTCCGCGATCTTGTCCGGCATCGCGCGGTTGAACGGGTCCTGCCCGTCCGGGGCAGCGTGGAACTGGAACCCGTAGGTCGCCCACAGCACCGCGAGGGCCAGGAGCCCCGCCACCATGCCCTTGCCGAGGCGGCGGACCACTTCGCGCGCCCTCCCCTGTCGCCAGCCGCCCAGCGCGCCGGCGGCCACCACCAGCGCCAGCCCGGCCAGTCCCGCCATCGCCGAATGTTTGTTGGCCAGCACCAGGCCCAGGGCCAGGCCCGTCGCCCCCACCCAGCGCCAGCGCCAGCCCTCGAGCATCAGTCCCGCGGCGACGACCGCCACGGCCAGGGTCAGGGCCAGCGGCAGGTCGGTCATCACCACCGGCAAATGCGCCGCCACGGTGGGCTCGATGGCCAGGAACCCGAGGGTCCCGCCGGCCCAAGCCAACCCCACCGCACGCCACAACAACAGGCCCAGCGCCAGCAGCAGCCCAGCATGGAAAGCCCAGACGGCTACCCGCGACGCCTTCTGGGCGGCGGCCGCGTCGTTTTGCATGAACATCACGTCCTCGACCCACTCGCGTTCTTGCGACTTCTCCGCCAGCGGCGCCACCGGCGGCAGCACGAAGTCCCGGTCCTGGGCCGCGCCGGCCACCAGCTTCACCAGCGGTGGGTGTTCGGGGTTGAGCCGGTAGTCGCCCATGCGCAGGTAGGACACGCCGGCGACCACGTGCCAGGGCTCGTCGACGGTGAAGCCGTCGCGCTGGGTGCCCACGTGGGAGCGCAGGACGGCCAGGGCCACCAGGGCCAGCAACAGGACAAGGCCCCAGCCGCGGAACCGCGTTGACGTTGAGGTCATGGCAAGGGGCTTCCTGCGGGAGCTGCCGCAGTAACCGTAAATCAGCGCCATTGCCGGCCACGGGGCCGACCCGGGCGTCCGGTCAGGCCAGGCCGCCCCCCTGGCGCGCCGGATCCACCAGGACGCGGTGGTGGTAGAGCGACGTCACCAGCGCTTGGGTCAGGGTGGCCTCATGACGGTCCTGGATCAGCGAAAGGGCTTCCTGGGTGGTCCGCAGCCCGTTGAAGCACCAGAGCATTTCCAGGAGTTCCGCGGAAATCTCTATGCCGCTTATCCCGCCTACCCCCACGTGACGTTTATCTCCGGGCCGCTCCCGGACCACCAGCCGTGGGTTGCGTAGCAAGGGGTCGGGGACCTTGGGTTCCATCATCTGGTTGTAGGCACGCTCGAGCGCACGGCCGCGAAGGTCGTGCGGATGGGTGCCGGAGATCCGCAGGACCTCTTCGTGCCCCAGTGCCTGCGCTTTTTCGTAGCACGCTATGTAGAACGCCTCTTCACGCCCTTTCCAGGCGCCCCAAGCTGCAGCGTGTGCATTTTCGTCCCAGCGGCCGTCGATGTCGTCGGCTCCGAGCTCCACTGGCGCACTGGCGCCCTCGTCCTGGACGGGAGGATCAAGCCCGGCTTCCAGCGCGAAATGCCTTGGCAGCAGCCATTCGAGGTAGGCCACGTAGTTCTTGGCGGCCAGCCAGAACTGCTGGCCCTCTTTTCCCTTTACGTGCTTGCAGAACCAGGTCGAGCAGGTCGCGTTGCGATGTTTCCAGATCGTGCAGTTGAACTCGCCTTCCCGGAAATACGAGCAGCGCATCGAAACCGCCCGGCCAAAGACGTCGTGGGCGCGGTGCTGGTACATGTGGGCGTACATCGCGGACGGGACGATGCCGGTGGGCAGGCACCCGACACCGGAAGCCAGCGCGCTCCGGATGCGGCTGCGCCCCTCGTCCATCGCGGGGTCCGGGTCGGACAGGATGCCGCCGACGAGATAGTTCGCAAGCGCCGGCTGGAAGGTGCAGCACTTGGTCGACGGATTGAAGTAGGTCGACCCAGGCAAGTCCGCCGTGAGTGGTTCCGGTCGGCACATCGCGCATTGCCGGCAGGTCGCCAGCGTTTCGGCGGGTACCTGGCGCCTGAACAGGTCAGGCAAAAGCTTGCGGTAGATCCGCGGGAAATTGTCGATCAGTTCCGCTGCCGCTGCATCCATCGCATCGAGCCGTCCTGGTTTGTCGATGAATGCCGGACCCGGCGGGACCACCTGGGCGGTCCCGCCGGTCTTTGTCAGCTCTTGATGTATTCGACGATCTTGTTCATCGACTTGTCGGCCATCTTGGCCTTGTTGACGGTCACCGGGGGCGTCTCCTCGGTGCCACCGGAGACTGCGGCAATTTCGTTAACGTCCAGCTCGCGCGGCGCCTTGTTCTTTTCATCGTTCGATTTCATGCATGTCCCCTAGGGAAGTCGGAATTGTGAGCTCAGTCACAGTTGTGCCTGGCCACCCGACTTCTAACAACGCATTTCAGCCGGGTCAATTCGAATCGACTCCCTCTCGTGTCGTGGACAACGAAAACCCGCACAAATGACCCCTTACGCTAACGAGGTTAGCGTCCCTGCTCAGGCGGTTCTTCGGCCTGGACCTCGCCCCGGCTCATGCGCAGTACCCGATCGGCGGACGAAATCGTCTCCGGCCGATGCGCAATGATGATTCTCGTCAGCGCCATGGACTTGATCGCATCGTTGACCAGTCGCTCGCGTTGCACGTCGAGGCTGCTCGTGGCTTCGTCAAGGAACAGCAGGCGCGGTTCCCGGTAGAGCGCCCTCGCCAGGATGATGCGCTGCTTCTGGCCACCCGACAGCGCCGTGCCCATGTCACCGATGAGCGTGTTGTAGCCCATGGGCATGGCCATGATTTCCTCATGCACGCCTGCCAGCGCCGCGGATTCCTCCACGCGGCCCTGGTCGAGGTCGGTAGCGAAGAAGGCGATGTTCTCGGCAACGGAACCGGCGAAGAGCTGGTCGTCCTGCATCACCGCGGCGGAGAACCGACGGAAGGCGGGCCCGTCGAGCTTGCCCATGTCCACGCCGCCCACCTCGATGCTGCCCTTCGTGGGGGTCAGCAGGCCCAGCATCAGCTTCACCAGGGTCGTCTTGCCGCAGCCCGAGGCCCCGACGATGGCCAGCGACTCGCCATCCTCGACGCGGAACGAGCAGTCCTTGAGTATCCAGGGCTCGCCTTCCGCGTAACGGAACCACAGTCCCTTCACCTCCACGGAAGCGTCCGCGGGCTCGGCGACCTCCCCCTCCTCGGCGAACCGCCGCTCGGGATCGGTCAGGATGATATCCGCGAGCCGCTCGCCGTGCATGCGCAGCATCCGGAACTCGACCCATTTGTCGATCAGACCGTTTGCCCGCTGCGCGAACTGATCCTTGTACGCGATATAGGCGACCAGCATGCCGGCCGAGAACACCCCGTCCAACGCCAGCATGGCGCCGGCCCAGATGACGATCACCCGTTCCACGCCGAACACCAGCGAGGCCGCGGAGTTGAAGCCGATGCCCAGCCGCGACAGGTGCAGGTCGCGATTGATCGTCTCGACCAGCAGGTTCTGCCAGCCGGCCCGGCGCAGGTTCTCGCTGCCGGTCAGCTTGACGCTCTGCACGCCGCGGATGGTTTCGAGCAGGTGGCTTTGCTGCCGCGCCTCGCATACCAGCTGTTGTTCGGTGGCCACGCGCAGCGCCCGGTAGGCCAGCGTGCGGATCAGCACGTAGATCACGACGGCGACCAGCGTGATCACCGCCAGCCGCGTGCTGTAGAACAGCATCATCGTCAGCGTCGCAAGGGCCATCATGCCGTCGAGCACGGCTTCGACGAAGCTCGTCGAGAGGGTCCGCTGGATCTCCTGCGTCGCCGACATCCTGGAGACGACGTCGCCGAGATGGCGCTTCTCGAACCAATCCTGCGGCAGCCTCAGCAGGTGGCTGAGCACGCGCACGTTCCACTGCACGCTGATGGTGTTGGACAGGTACACCACTGCCCAGCTGCGCACCGCGGAAAACCCGACCTGGAACAACACCACCAGCAGGAATCCCATGGCCAGCATCGTCAGCAGGCTTCGGTCGCCGGACAGCAAGGCCTGGTCGATCGTCCACTGCAGGTAGAGCGGCGTCAGCAGCAGGAATAGCTGCAGCACCAGCGACAGGCCGAGAATCTGAAGCAGCGACTGCACCAGTCCCTGCATCGGTCCCGTGAGCTGCCCGATGCCGACATGCGGCGGCCTCTCCTGCTTCTTGAAGGCCTCGTTGGGCGCCAGCTCGAGCGCGATACCGGTGAAGTGCGGCGAGGCTTCGGCCGGGGTGAAGACCCGCTCCCCCAGGGCCGGGTCATGGATATGCAGCTTGCCGCCGGCGATGCGCTTGAGGACCACGAAGTGGTTCATGTTCCAGTGCAGCACGCAGGGCAGCTTCAGTTCCCCCAGCTGTTCCAACTCCACCCGCAGCGGGCGTGCGGACAGGCCCAGGCTGGCTGCGATGTCGATCAGCCGGGCCAGGTTGGCGCCCTTGAGCGACAGCTGGAACCGGCGACGCAGGCTCGACAGGTCAGACTCGTAGCCGTGGTAGGCCGCCACCATCGCCAGCGAGGCCAGGCCGCATTCGGCGGCCTCTGTCTGCAGGATGACGGGCAGCCGCCTGCTGCCCGTGAAATTCAGGCCCGGGATGCGCCCTCCGGCGACACTACTCATTCTCCACTCCACGCAGCGCATACAGCGGTTCGAAGACCCACTCGACCAGGCGCCTGCGCTCGAGCAGGATGTCGGCCTCCAGGGCCATGCCCGGCAGCAGGGCGTGCTCGGCGCCGTAGGCGGAGACCGTTTGCCGGTCCAGCTGCACGACGATCCGGTACACCGGCTCCGAGGAGCGCACCTCGCCCAGCAGGGCCGCCTGCTCGGCAGGCCCCAGGGCACTGTGGGAAACGCGCCTCACCACGCCCCGCTGATGGCCGAACTTCTGGTAGGGAAAGGCCTGGTACCGCAGCTGCACCGTGGCGCCCTCGCGAATGAAGCCCACCGCGCGACTGGAAACATAAAGATGGGCCTCAAGCTCCGCACCTTCCGGAAGCACGGCAAAGAGTGCCTGTCCCGTCGAGACACTCTGGCCGGCGTGGACAAGCTGCGCGGTGATGCGCCCGGTGACCGGCGCCTTGATGCTTGAACTTGCCCGCGCCGAATTCTCCAGCGCCTCCTGGTCGAGTTCGGCCATGCTTCGCTCGTACTGGGTCTGCAGCAGCACGCTCTGACCCGGAAGCTCCGCCAGCTGGAGCTCCAGCTCGGCGATCTTGCTTCCCGCCCCCACCAGCTCCCGCTCCAGGACTTTCGCTTCGGTCTCGCGTTGCAGCGCCTCGGACTCCACCTGCTGGAGCTGGGTTTCGCTGATGAAGCTGCGTTCGCGCATCCCCCGCGCGCTGGCAAGCGCCTGGTTGGAAAGCTGGGTCTGCCGGTGCCGCGTCTGCAGTTCCTCCCGCATCCGCTGCGATTCCTGGCGCGCGGCCGAGATCTGCGTCTTCAGGCCGGCGGCGCGCTCGTCGATCAGCCGCAGCTGCACCTCCAGCGTCCTGGCCAGTGACGCCTGGCGCTGGGCGATCTGTTCCGCGATCTGGTCGTCCAGCTCCTCGCCGCGGGCATCGGCACGCCCGGACTGCAGCTCGACGAGCAGGCTCCCCGCCTCGACCCGATCGCCTTCTTCGACGAACACCCGATGGGCGATCCCGTTGGCCGGCGCCGCGAGGGATACCAGGCCAAGGTCGGCCCTGAGGCTGCCCGATGCCGGGATACGGGCGCTGTAGCTGCCCAGCACGGCGAAGGCGACCGCGGCCACGCCGACCGCCAACGCGATGACCGTGGCGAGGAGGAACAGCCTGGGACGGGGAATGACGATGCCCTCTGCGCCCCGGTTGGTTCTGGCTTTCAGGGCTTCGGGGCGGAATAGGGACATCGTCGACACTGGGAGGGGCTGCGGGTCGGCCCGTCCGGAACGCTAACATGCATCCCGTACGAGACGAAGCCCCGACCCGGGGCATGGGGCTCCTGCGGCCGGTGCCGGCAGGCCCTGCGGACCATCCGATCGTCAGGATAGAGCGGGATGGGCGGACCGCGACCCCGACCAGTGACAAGCCCACGCAGGCTTCTAGTTCTCCGGCGCGGATACTCCAGCACACGCTGCAATCTTGACTGCCACCTCGCTTGCCCGCGCGCACAGGTTCCGACGCTGACTTGTAATGGCCGCGTGCAGCCCTGCCGGCTCGGAATCGAGTTTGTCGAGCTCGGACTCGGCCGTGGACAGCAGGTCCGCGGAATCGGCCAGTTCGCCGGCATCCCGCAGCACTCGTGCCAGGACCAGCCGCGCCATGATCGTTTCCCGATGGGGCTGGGGAAGCCCCCGTTCACTCAACTCCATCGCCTCGCGAGCGGTCTTCCGCGCGTAATCCACCTGTCCCTGTTCAAGAGCGGCTATCACGATGCCGAACATCAGGGACAACGCGTGCGGGTTGTCCTCACCCATCACCTTGCGCTGCTCGGCGAGGGAACGCTTGCGTAGCGCCAGAGCCTCCTCGGGCAGACCCATGTCCGTGAGGAGGAACGCGAGGTTGCTGTGCAGGATCCACAAGTCGGCGCTTCCTTCGGGGACGGCATCGAGGTGCATGGATTCCGCTTCTTCGTAAAGCGCACGTGCCTCCTCCAGATGTCCCAGGGAGTGGGCCACATAGGCCTGGTTGGCCCGGACCACGGCCCGGGAGTCGGGCGCGAGACCCTTGATCGTTTCGAGCGGCATCGCATCCGCCTCTGCAAGCAGCTCCGACGCTTCCCGATACCTTTCCTGCTGAATCAAAAGGTCCGCCCGGTTGTTGAGGACGGTGAAGTACAGCCAACCCTCGTCCATGCCCTCCGCTTTCAGATCCGCATGCAACGAGGCCAGCGCCGCGGATGCCTCCTCCACGCGCCCTTCGTGGTTGGCTACCTGGGCCAGGCTTTCGCGCACGTTGAAGACCAGTTCCGACCGGGGCCCATAGGCAGCGGTTGCGTCGCGCAGCGCCTTTTCAAGCTGCTCCCGGGCTGCCGTCACATTGCCCCGTTTGAGCTGCGACGTCCCCAGAACCTGTCGTGCGCCTGCCGCCAGATCGGGTCGGTCCGCGAATTGACGGTCCAGGTGCATGACGGCTGCGTCGACCGCCTGCGCCAGCGTCGGGGTCCCACCGGCGACGAACGGATCCGAGTAGGCCAGGACGTCCTTGAGGAACGAGTTGATTTGCTCCATGTCTTCCGCGGCCCGACGCGCCTCACGCGCCTGCCAGCCGGCCACCACGGCTGAAGTGAGCACCGCCACCAGGCCCACTGCCGCGACAGCGACCCCCCATCGGTGCCTGCGCACGAATTTGCGCACCCTGTAACCCGTCGAATCCGGATGCGCCAGCACCGGCCTCCCGTCCAGGTAACGCCGGATGTCGTCCGCCAGCTCCTGCGCCGAGCCGTAGCGCCTTCCGGGCTCCTTGTGCATCGCCTTGGCGACGATGCGTTCGATGTCCGGGGTGATCTGTGCGCGGCGGGCCTTGCGCTCGGCGTCGGTGATCGCGGCCTTCTCCAGCTTCTTGCGCATGGGGTCGGGCAGCGTGTCGCAGACCACGGCCTCGGCTTCCGAGGGACGCAGGCCACCCAGCTCGTAGGGGCGCACGCCCGCCAGGAGCTGGTAGAGCATGACGCCCAGCGAATACACGTCCGAACTTGTCGTGAGCGTCTGCTGCCGGACCTGCTCGGGGCTGGCGTAGGCCGGCGTCATCGCCGACAGCGAGGTCTGGCGTTTTCCGTTCGCGGGCAGCGGCTCCTGTTCGAGGATCTTGGCGATGCCGAAGTCGAGCAGGCGCGGCTCGCCGTTGTCACCGACCAGGATGTTGTCGGGCTTGAGGTCGCGGTGCACGATCAGGTGGCGATGCGCTTCCTGGACGCCGTCGCAGACCTTGCCGAACAGCGCCAGCCGGGCCCGCACGTCCAGCTTGTTCTGCTTGCAGTAGTCAGTGAGCGGCACACCGTCCACGTATTCCATCACCAGGTAGGGAATGCCCGCCCCGGTGCTGCCGCCGTCGAGGATGCGGGCGACGTTGGGATGGCTCATGCGCGCCAGGATCGAACGCTCGTCCTCGAAGCGGCTGATCAGCTGGCGGCGGAACTCCGCGGCGGCCAGCAGGTGCACGGGACGCACCAGCTTGATGGCCACCTGCTGGTCGTACACGTCATCGGCGCGGCGGCCCAGGTAGACCACGCCCATGCCGCCCGATTCGAGCGGCTTGAGCAGCTCATAGGCGCCCAGGCGTTCGCCGACCTTGGGGAACTCGGGGGGCAGGGCCTCTTCGGCGACGGCGGTTTCCTCGAGGAAATCACCCGAGGCCTGGTCGGCGTCGAGCAGGCGCAGCACGCGCTCGCGCACCTCTTGGTCCATGTCCTGGTCGGCCAGCCACAGTTTCCTGGCTTCGGGCCTCTGGGCCAGCGCCCGCTCGAACCACTGCAGCACCTGTACTTCCACGGATGTCTTCATGCGTCCCCCGGCCGCTCCCTGCGGCCCGACGTTAGCAGAAGGCGCAAGGCGGGGCCGTTCCGGCTCAGATAGACTGCCCCCCGATGGCCGAAGACATCACTTCCCTGCTGCGGGATTGGCGCGAAGGCGACCTGGCCGCGCGCGACCGGCTGGTTGCCGTGCTCTATCCGGAACTGCGCGCCCTCGCCGACCGGCAGCTGCGCGGCGAGCGGGCCAACCACACCCTGCAGCCCACGGCCCTGGTCAACGAGGCCTACCTTCGTCTCTCCGGCCTGGACCGGATGGACTGGCAGGACCGCGCCCATTTCGTGCGCATGGCCGCGCGGGTGATGCGCGAAGTGCTGGTCGACCATGCCCGCCGCCGGCAGGCCGCCAAACGCGACGGCGGCCACCGCGTCACCCTGACCGGCCTGGACCTGGCCGACGAGGGCGGCAACCTCGATGCGCTGGCCCTGGACACCGCCCTGACCCGCCTGGAGCAGATCGATCCGGACAAGGCGCGGGTGGTGGAGTTGCGCTACTTCGGTGGCCTGACCATCGAGGAAACCGCCGAGGCGATGGGCAGCTCACCCGCCACGGTGAAGCGGCACTGGCAGTCGGCGCGCGCCTGGTTGTTCGACGCGCTTGCCGGAGGCAGCTGAGCAAGGCGCCGGACGCCCCGGGCAAGCCGGGAACGTCCAGCGTTTTCGTCACCGTTTTACTTGAAGCTGATCCGGCGCAGCTGGTACTCGCCAGTGATGTCGCGCATCGCCGGGTAGTTCTTCACCAGCTCGCGGGTCTTGGCTTCGTTCGCCTTTCCCCAGGCCTTCATGAACGCGTCGTAGCGTTCCTTCGAGGGCTGCATCTTTTCGGCCGACTCGAAGTACTGCACCAGCACGACGTTGAAGTCGCCCGAACTCGGCAACTCACTCACATAGACTGCGTAGTCCTTGATGTGTCCAAGTTCCTTGGCGACCTTGTTCGAAGCCACCCAGGTTTCCCGGATGCCTTCGAGGTAGTCGTCGATCATGTTGGCGTGCACCTGGACCGTGGTGATGTGCGTCACTTCCTGGCTCGGCTCGTAGTCGGTGTAGGGCTTGAGCTGGGCCCACGCGGACGCCGCGGACAGCAGCAGCGACAGGGCCAGCAGCTTGCAGATCGTCTTCATGGTGTTCCCCTGGTGGACGGGACAAGAGTGTCCCGCCGGAAACCCTACTCCCGAAGAAATCGCGGTACAGCGAAAACTGACGGCCGGAAAGCAGTTCCGGAACGCGGTTCCGAAATTGGCCGATGTCGCCGCCGCGCCGCGTTGGTCTTGTGAAATAGCGTCCGGAGACGAAAGATGGCCGTGGTGCCCCGCCCCTTGCCGGCCACCGCCGGCGCCATGTCCCGACGCCAGCTGCTGCGCATGATCGGCATCGCCGGCGGCAGCGCGGTGATGTACCAGGCCATGAGCAGCCTGGGATTCGCCGCCGAAAGCAGTTTCACCGGCTTCCCGGCCCTGGGCGCGGCGCCTCGCGGCGCCTCGGTGCTGGTACTCGGCGCCGGCATCGCCGGCATGGTCGCCGCGCTGGAGCTCCGAAACGCCGGCTATCGCGTGCAGGTGCTCGAGTACAACGATCGTCCCGGCGGACGCGTGTGGACGCTGCGCGGCGGCGATCACTACACCGAACTCGGCGGCGCCACGCAGCACTGCGGGTTCGCCCCCGGCCAGTACATCAATCCCGGGCCCTGGCGCCTGCCGCACCATCACCACGGCATCCTCGGCTATTGCCGGCGGTTGGGGGTGGCGCTGGAGAACTTCGTGCAGGTGAACCACAACGCCTTGCTGCACGATCCGGTCGCCTTCGGCGGCAAGCCCCAGCGACTTCGCGCGATCAAGTCCGACTACCAGGGCCAGGTCGCCGAGCTGCTGGCCAAGGCGACACGCGCCGGTGCGCTGGATGCGCCGGTGACGGCCGAAGACCGCGAGATCCTGCTGGCTTCGCTGCAGTGGTGGGGCGCGCTGGACCGGGACTACGCCTATACCGGCGGCCATGAAAGCAACGATCGCCGCGGCTACGACAAGAACCCCGGCGGTGGACCGGCCGGTGCACCGGTGTATTCGAAGCCGATCAAGCCGGAGGATGTGCTGCGGTCCGAACTCTGGGGTTTCCTGCCGCTGGGCGAACTGCACGACATGCAAAGCACGCTGATGCAGCCCGTCGGGGGCATGGACGGCATCGCCAGGGCCTTCGGCCGCGAACTGGGCGAGCTCATCCGCTACCGCGCCAAGGTGATCGACATCCGCCAGGACGATCGCGGCGTCACCGCCACCTTCGAGGATACCGGCGCGCCCGG
>CAXAYM010000048.1:0-10934 GCA_963973175.1 uncultured Arenimonas sp. | reverse complement strand
CGGACGTGAAGTACCCGCAGTTCGCGGGCACGTCGGTGCCGCGCGACTTCGTCGAATACCCGTCGCAGGTCAACGAGATGTGGGCCACTTGGCCCTCGGTCCTGGCCAACTACGCCAAGCACCATGAAACCGGCGAGCCGATCCCGCAGGAGCTGCTGGACAAGGTGCTGGCCGCCGAGCAGTACGGCCAGGGCCATGCCACCACCGAGTACCTGGCCGCGGCCATGCTCGACCAGGCCATCCACCAGCAGACCGCCGGCAACGTCGCCACCGACACCCTGGCCTTCGAGGCCAAGGCGCTCGAGGCGGCGGGCCTGGACTATCCGCCGGTGCCGCCGCGTTACCGCAGCGCCTACTTCTCGCACATCATGGGCGGCTACTCGGCCGGCTATTACGCCTACCTGTGGTCCGAGGTACTCGACGCCGAGTCGGTGGAATGGTTCAAGGAGAACGGCGGCCTCAAGCGCGAGAACGGCGACCACTTCCGCAAGACCCTGCTCTCGCGCGGCGGCAGCGCCGACGCCATGCAGATCTTCCGTGACTTCCGCGGTCGCGACCCGGAGGTCGGTCCGCTGCTCAAGCGCCGCGGCCTGGAAGCCAAGCCCGACGGCGAGTAATTCCTGCCGACATCGTGCAAATAAAAACCGCCCGGATTGCTCCGGGCGGTTTTTTTATCGGACCGGCTGGATCAGGCGTTGCGCTGGCAGGCGCGCAGTTCCTTGTTCAGCACCTCGGCCTTGGAGACATACTGCTTGGCCAGCACACGAACCACGAAGCTGTGGTCGCGGTCGAGCACGACCTTCTGGAACGTCGTCTGCAGCTGGCCCTCGATCTCGGCCATGCGGGTGAAGCGCTCCACCGGGGAGTCCGGCCACTGCTTGCGCATGCCGGCGTAGACCTTGCTCAGCTCGCCCAAGCTGCTGGCCGGCTTCTTCACGGCCTTCTTCGCCTTGGTCTTCGGGGCCGGCTTGACCTCGCCCGAGAGCTCCGCGGCCAGCTCCGACTTGGCCTTGGCCAGGCGGGCAAACAGCGTACTGACCTTCTTGTCTTTCACCTTCTGCGCCGCTTCTTCGTAGAACGCGGTGCCATCCTCGCTGATCTCGATCAGGTCGGAAATACTGCTGGTGGTGTCGGTCATGCGGCGCTCCTTGGCGTGATGGAAGGACAGCGCGATCGTCCCGCGGCCCAGACCAGGCGGCGGAGGGTCCCGGAGGCCGGGACCAGGCGATCACGAAGGAAAGCTTTTCGAACCGGACCAGCTCCCGCGGCGGGCGGCTGGAACCGGTTAAGGATACGCTCAAGCGCGTAAAAATTAGGTTATCCACAGGCTGCAGCGGTTTCAAACGCTCGTCAGAAACCCATTCGCCGAACTTGGCTGCATTTTAGCCGCATTTTCAGCGGGAATACGACCAGGACACCATTTGACCACGGTGATAGGGCATCACCCCGTGGAATGGCCGGGGATCCCCGTCGAACACCAGGGGCAGGAAATGCCGGTCTCCTTCCCACAGCGGCAGGCTCTGCATGCGGTCGAGCGGCACCCAGTGCAGGTCGCCCTCGGCATTGCGGGCCGGCGGTTCGCCGCTGAACCTTTCGACCAGGAAGATGAAACCCAGCCAGTCCTCGCCGTGTTTGCCGAAGCCGGGCCAACTGATGCTGCCGCGCAGTCGCAGGGATTCGCACTCGATGGCGGCCTCTTCCCGGATTTCCCGGCGCATGCCGGCCAGGACGTCCTCGTCCGGCTCGAGTTTGCCGCCCAGGCCGTTGTACTTGCCCAGGTGGTTGTCCCCGGGGCGGGCATTGCGGTGGACCATCAGGCAGTGGCGGCCATCGGGCGACAGCACGTATCCCAGGGTGGCGACGATTGGGGTGTAAGGCACGCATTCCTCGGCAAGAGAGTGGGCATGCAAGCATAATCGCCCCATGCCATCGACCCACCTTCCCGGCCTGGCCGTCATCGGCGGCGGCCCCGCCGGCCTGATGGCCGCTGAAACCGCCCGCGCCGCCGGCATCGAGGTGGATCTGTTCGACGCCAAGGGCTCGGTCGGCCGAAAGGTGCTGATCGCCGGCAAGGGCGGCCTGAACCTGACCCATGGCGAGGCCTTCGATGCCTTCTGCCGCCGCTTCGGCGAGCGCAGCGGCGAAGTGACGCGCTGGCTGCACGGGTTCGGGCCGGACCAGCTGCGCCAATGGGCCGCTGGGCTGGGCGTGGAGACCTTCATCGGCTCGTCCGGCCGGATTTTTCCCAGCGACCTCAAGGCTGCACCGCTGCTGCGCGGCTGGGTAAGACGACTGCGGGAACAGGGGGTGCGTTTCCACGTCCACCACCGCTGGCTGGGCCTCGACCCCACAGGCGCCCACCGCTTCGGGACGCCGGACGGGGAACGCGGCTTCCACGCCGGCGCCGCCGTACTGGCGATGGGTGGTGGCAGCTGGCCGCAGCTGGGCTCGGACGGCGCCTGGGTGGAACCGCTGGCCGAGGCGGGCGTGGACGTCGCGCCGCTGCAACCAGCCAACTGTGGCTTCGACATCGGCTGGAGCGAGCACTTCGCCGCCCGTTTTGCCGGCGCGCCGATCAAACCCGTGCGCCTGGCGCTCGCGGGGCCGGCGCCCCTGCGCTGGCGCCAGGGCGAATGCGTCGCCACCGCAACGGGACTGGAAGGCAGCCTGGTCTACGCGCTCTCTGCGACGCTTCGCGACACGATCAGCCGGGAAGGCGAAGCCGTGCTGCTGGCCGACCTGGTCCCGGGACGCGACGTCGATCGCCTGGTCCGGGACCTGGCGAAGCCCCGCGGCGGGCGCAGCCTCAGCGAGCACCTTCGCCGCCAGGCGGGCCTATCGGGCGTCAAGGCCGGCCTGCTGCGAGAAGTGCTGCCGACCGACGTACTGAACGGTGAACCTGCCGCCCTGGCCGCGGCGATCAAGGCCCTGCCCTTGCGCCTGCGGTCCGCCAGGCCCCTGGCCGAGGCGATTTCGACCGCCGGTGGCATTCGCCTTGAGGCCCTGGACGAAGGATTGATGCTGCGCAGCCATCCCGGTCTGTTCGCCGCCGGCGAGATGCTCGACTGGGAGGCCCCCACCGGCGGTTACCTGCTGACGGCCTGCTTCGCCAGCGGCCGGCTGGCCGGTGAACGGGCCGCGGCGTGGCTCGGGCGCGACCGGGCCTAGCGCTCCGGCAGGGCGTCGGGGTCCGCGGCCATGATGTTGCCGCCGTGGGCTTCGGCCTGCTCGGGGCTGGCGAACCCGTACAGCGTGACGTCGAACACCAGCATGCCGCGCGGTGCGCCCTGCACGGGCAAGGCGTCGTAGGCCAGCCCGCCGGGGATCCAGAACCGGTACGTGTCACCGCGCGCCATGAGCTTCATGCCCTCGCGCCAGCCCGAGATCACCTGGTCGAGCGGGAGCGACGACCGGCTACCCCGGCGGAACGAACTGTCGAAGACCCGGCCATCCGGCGTCCAGCCCGTGTAGTGCACGAGCACGACGTCGCCGGCGGCCGGCGTCGCGCCGCCCTTGCCGCGGGACAGCACCTTGTAGGCCAGGCCGCTGGGTGTCGTCTGTGCATCCGCGGGTACGAGGGCAACGTCCGGGGGTGCCCGGGTCGGATCGCTGCCGCCCAGGACAGTCACGTCCATCACGTGGGCCAGGGTCGGCATGCCGGGATAACCGGGCGCCATGCCCTCCGCCGAAAGCCACCAGCGCCGCGTCTCCCCGACCGGCGTGGTCAGCAGGGCACGCGCCAGGCCCGGCTGGAAGCGCACCAGCTCGCGCAGGGGCGCCACCGTCGTTCCCGACTCCCGGGCGTTGAACCGCGTGACACCATCGGCGCTCCAGCCATCGAGCCGGTATTCGATGTAGGGCTCGCGCACCAGGTTCGTCGCGTCCGGACCCGGCTTGAGCACCTGGTAGGCCATGCCCGTCGCAGTCCCCGTGGCTTCAGCCGGCGGCGCGTCGAGCGCCCGGGGAGCGGGCAGCGGCGACACGCCGGCTCCGGCCTCCGCGGACACCAGCCACAGCAGGGCAACAGCAAGGAGGGAACGCAGCATGCGGCGACCTTCGGGAAACACAGGGGCGGCAGAGCGTACCACCGGACACGCTACCAGTCGGTGTGCTCCGGCAGCAGTCCGCGCAGCTCGGCGTCGGTGAGGTTGCGCCAGCGTCCCGGTTTGATTTCGCCGAGTCTCACATTGGCGATGCGGGTGCGGCGCAGCTGGGTGACCCGGTAGCCAAACGCGGCGGCCATCAGGCGGATCTGCCGGTTCAAGCCCTGCGTGAGCACGATGGAAAAACCAAACCGCGCGATCTTGCGGGTGCGGCAAGGCAGCGTCATCTGGTTGTGGATGCGCACGCCCCTGGCCATGCCCCGCAGGAAATCCTCGGTCACGGCCTTGTTGACGCCGACCAGGTATTCCTTCTCCTTCTTTTCCTCGGCGCGAAGGATCAGGTTGACGATGTCGCCGTTGCTGGTCAGCAGGATCAGGCCCTCGCTGTCCTTGTCCAGCCGGCCGATCGGAAAGATGCGCTGCTCGTGGCCGACGAAATCGACGATGTTGCCCTTCACCGACGTGTCGGTGGTGCAGGTGATGCCCACCGGCTTGTACAGCGCGATATAGACATGCCGGCGGCGGCCCGGACGAGCTTCGCGGAGCTTGATCGCCTGGCCGTCCACCTGCACCTCGTCCCCCGGTTCGACCTGGGTGCCGATGCCGGCCCGGACGCCGTTGACGCTCACCCGGCCTTCGGACACCAGGCGGTCTGCCTCCCGGCGGGAACAGAAGCCGGTTTCGGCGATGTGCTTGTTGACTCGCATGGGTGCCGCGCCGCGTCAGAATTGGCGCGCATGCTGGCATGGCGGGCCGGGCAAGTCATCCCGGACGGGTGGCCTGAGAGGCCGCGTTCAAGCCCGCCGACCCGAAGATGTGGGGGTCCCCTATGGCCCCGGGTGTCCCCGGCTGGGGTCCGCAAGCGTTTATCCTGCACGCAGGCCGGGATCCCCCCGGGGAATGGCACGGAATATGCAGCGCTCTGGCTGCAAGCCCTTCCCCCCCGACCGCAAGGAGCAGACCATGGGTATCGTCATTCCCTTCCCCAGCAAGCAGGTGCTGGACGATGAACTGGCCATCCAGCTCTGGGAGTTGGTGATGGCCGGCGAAATCGGCAGCGCCGAGTACCGCCGCCTGGACGCCGAGATCAACCGCCGCCGCAGCGCCGGCACCCCGGCCGTCCGCACCGCCATGCCGGCACGCTGAATCCGCCGCAGGCATGAACAGGCATCTTGAAACGCGCTGGGCCCGGCGTGGCCAGGCCCGGCGGCGGCACCGGCATCAGCCCAGCTTCCGGATCCGGAAGCTGCGGCCCTTGACCTTGCCGGTGCGCAGCCTGTCCATGGCCTTCTGGAGCTGGCTGCGTTCAATGGCCACGTAGGTCCGGGTCGCGAAGCCCGCGATCTTGCCGATCGCCGAGGCCTCCAGGCCTCCGGCGCCGGTCAGGGCACCGACGACATCGCCGGGACGCAGCTTGTCCTGGCGGCCGGCATCGATCACCAGGGTCTGCATCGCCGGCAGCGGCGGCCGCGCCGCCCGCCGTGACAGGTCGATGCGCTCCCAGCGCACGGCCTCGCCCAGGGCGTCCTCGATCGCGATCACCCGCCGGCGCTCGTCGCCGGAGACCAGGGCCAATGCCCGGCCCGCCTGCCCGGCCCGGCCGGTGCGGCCGATCCGGTGGGTGTGGATGTCGGCATCACTGGCCAGGCCGTGGCTGATCACCAGCGGCAGGCCGGCGATGTCCAGGCCGCGCGCGGCGACGTCGGTGGCCACCAGCACCCGGCAGCTGCCGTTGGCGAACTGCACCAGCACCTCGTCGCGTTCGCGCTGGTCGAGGTCACCGTGCAGGGCCAGCGCGGCGAAACCACGCTGCTGCAGGTCCCCGAGCAGCTGCTGCACGTCGCGCCGGGTATTGCAGAACACCAGCGCCGACTCGGGCGCGATGTCGCCCAGCAGCAGGGCCACGGCGTCGGCCTTGCGCGGTGCCTCGACTTCGTAAAAGCGCTGTTCGATGGCCTCGCCCTCCGGGTCGGCCACTTCGATCGACACCGGGTCGCGTTGGTAGCGCGCGCCGAGGGCACGAACGGCCTCGGGCAGCGTCGCGGAGAACAGCATGGTCTGGCGCGAGGCCGGTGCCTGGCCGAGGATGCCGGCGATGGCGTCGGCGAAGCCCATGTCGAGCATGCGGTCGGCTTCGTCGAGCACGGCCACCCGCAGATCCTCGAGCTTGAGCGCGCCCTCGTCCATCAGCTCCTGCAGGCGTCCAGGCGTGCCCACGACGACCTGCGGCGGATGCACCAGCGAAGCCAGGTGTGGCCGCAGCGGCACGCCGCCGCAGAAGACCGACACTTTGAGGTTGGGCAGCTGGCGGGCCAGGCGGCGGATCTCCTTGCCGACCTGGTCGGCCAGTTCCCGCGTCGGACACAGCACCAGTGCCTGCACGCCGCCTGCCCCGGGATCAACCCGCGAGAGCAGTCCCAGCCCGAAGGCCACGGTCTTGCCGCTGCCGGTTTTGGCGCGGGCGCTGACGTCCCGCCCTTCCAGCAGGGCCGACAGGCTGGCGGCCTGGACCGGGGTCGGGTCATCGAAGCCCAGCGAGGCCAGGGTTCCGGCCAGGGCAGCGGGCAGCGCGAAGTCGGAGAAGGAAGTCATGGCACATTCTCGCACGCCGCCGTGGAGCTTCCGCTCAGGGGTTGAGCAGGCTCTGCCAGAAGTGCCCCAGCACCCGCGGCTCCATCAGCAGCGTGAACAGCACGCCATAGACCGCGCCGGCCAGATGCGCGCTGTGGTTGATGCGATCGGCCTGCTGGCGCTCGGCATAGATCGAATAGCCCACGTAAAGCGCCGCGAAAATGATGGCCGGCACCGGGATCACGTAAACGTAGATCGTGGCCCAGGGGTAGAACAGGATGAAGGCGAACAGCACCGCCGACACCGCGCCCGAGGCCCCCAGCGTGGCGTAGTCCGGATCCTGGCGATGGCGCAGGTAGCTGGGCAAGGCCGACACCACCAGCGCCGAGAGATAGAACCCGACGAAACCCCAGGGCCCCAGCACCTCGTTCATCAGCACTTCGACCTGGCCGCCGAAGAAGTACAGCGTGATCATGTTGAAGAGCAGGTGCATGAAGTCGCCATGCACGAAGCCGTAGCTGACGAACCGGTGGTATTCGCGGCCCCGCGTCACCGCCGGCGGCCACAGCAACAGGCGCTGCAGCAGCCTTTCGTTGTTGAAGGCCAGCCAGGACACGAGGCCGGTGAGCACGATCAGGCCAAGGGTGAAGTTCAGTTGCACGGGAGTCCTTTCCGGTAAGTGGTTTTCACTGCTTGCCGATCGGCATGCGTTTGCCGTCCGCGGTCACCACCTCGCAGTCACCGGTCCAGGCGGGCTGCTCGCCGGTGCCACCGCTCATGCGGCCTTCGGCGAGCTCGCGGAATTCCGTGGCCAGGCCGGCCCGGCCCGCTTCACCGAGTTTGCAGTCCATGTGCATGTTGCCCGGCATGGACTGGCGGTAGGCGCATTGCCCGTCCTCCATGCCGCCTATGCGGTGTTCGACGACGAAATCGCGCATGAAGGGGTGCGGCGACTGGTGCTCGGCGGGGACGCAGGCTTCCAATGCGGCGGCAAAGGCCAGGTTGGCAGCGGCGGGGTCGGTCGCCGGGCCGTCCGGCGACGGCGGGTCGACAGGGTCGCTGCCCAGGGCAGGCGCGGCCGCGAGTGGCGCAAGCAGCAGGCAGGCATACAGCCGGCAGGCATGGGATCGGCGTGGCATGGCGGATCTCCCGTGGGACGTGCGGGCAGCATAACGCGAGGCATGGGCGACGATTCATGCCCGGGCTGGCAAAGTGGCGTCCATGCGACTCTCCCACGCCCTGCCCGCCCTGCTCCTCGCCGCCTTCGCCGGCCCCGCCCTCGCCACGGACAGTCTCGAAAGCTGCCTGGACCGGCTACAGCCCCAGGCGCGGGCCGCCGGCATCGGCGAGGCGCTGTTCCGTGAACACACCCGCGGGCTGGCCTCCGATCCTTCGGTGCTGGAAGCCCTCGACTACCAACCCGAGTTCCGCACGCCGATCTGGGATTACCTGGCCGGCCTGGTGGACCAGGAGCGCGTCGACGATGGCCTGGCCCGGCTGCAAGAGCATGCGGCCTTGCTCAAGCGGATCGAATCGGAATACGGCGTCGATCCGGCCACCGTCGTGGCCGTCTGGGGCGTGGAAAGCGACTACGGCCGGACCTTCGGCAGCAAGTCGCTGCTGCGGTCGCTGGCGACGCTGTCCTGCGCCGGCCGGCGCCAGGACTTCTTCCGCGGCGAACTGTTCGCGCTGCTCACCCTGATCCAGTCCGGCGACCTGTCGGCCACGAACCTGACAGGTTCCTGGGCCGGCGCCTTCGGCCACACCCAGTTCATGCCCTCGACCTATGCCCGCATCGCGGTCGACGGCGATGGCGACGACCGTCGCGACCTGGTCGGCTCGGTGCCCGACGCCCTGGCCTCGACGGCCAACTACCTCAAACGATCCGGATGGCGGACCGGCCAGGCCTGGGGCCATGAAGTGGACCTGCCCGCCGGCTTCGATACCTCGGTGAACGGCCGTACTACCCGCCGTCCCCTCTCGTCGTGGCGAAGCCGCGGACTGGTGCGCGCCGACGGCGGTCCGCTTCCCACCGACGACCGGGCCGCCGCGCTGCTGCTGCCCGCTGGCCCGCAGGGTCCGGCCTTCCTGGTGTTCCGCAACTACGACGCGATTTATTCCTACAACGCCGCGGAAAGTTATGCGCTGGCCATCGCGCTGCTGGCCGAGCGGCTGCGCGGCAACGAGGGTCTCCGGGCAAGCTGGCCCACCGACGATCCGGGTCTTTCGCGCGCCGAGCGGCGCGAACTCCAGCAGCGCCTGGTGGACCTGGGTCACGACATCGGCCCGGTCGACGGCATGGTGGGCAAGCTCACCCGCGAGGCCCTGGCCCGCGAACAGGCGCGGCTTGGCCTGCCGGCCGATGGCCGGGCCGGGCGGCGCGCCCTGGACGCGCTGAGGGCGGCCTCGCCTGCCCCTTCCGAATAGTCGACAATCCCGACAGACCCGCCCCGGAGGCAAGACGATGAAATGGCGCAGCGCACGTCGCAGCAGCAATGTCCAGGACATCCGCGGGCGCCGCGGCGGGGGTGGGGGTGGCTTGAAGCTGGGCCTGGGCGGCGTCGCCGCCGTCGTGGTGATCGGCCTGCTCCTGGGCAAGAGTCCGATGGAGTTGCTGGGCCTGGTGACCCAGGTGCAGCAGCAGATGCCCGCCGATTCCGCCGGCCCGGGCGACGCCCCGCCCGTGGACGACGAGGCGTCCCAGTTCGTCGCCAGCATCCTTGGCGAAACCGAGGACGTCTGGGGCGCGATCTTCGAAGCCAGCGGCAGCCAGTACACGCCGGCGAAGCTGGTGCTCTTCAGCGGCCAGGTGCAGTCGGCCTGCGGCGGCGCCAGCGCGGCGGTTGGCCCCTTCTACTGCCCCGCCGACCAAAAGGTCTACATCGACCTGAGTTTCTTCGACCAGATGGAGCGGCGTCTCGGCGGCGGCGGCGATTTCGCCGAGGCCTACGTGATCGCACACGAGGTCGGCCACCACGTGCAGACGCTCACCGGCGTCACCGGCCGGGTGAACGCCATCCGCCAGCGCGGCGGCAACGTCGAGGGCGCGGATGGCCCGCTGGTGCGCCAGGAATTGCAGGCGGACTGCTACGCCGGCCTGTGGGCGCACCATGCCCAGCGCCGGCACGCCTGGCTCGAAGACGGTGACCTCGAGGAAGCCATGAACACCGCGACCGCGATCGGCGACGACACCCTGCAGCGCCAGGGCCAGGGCCAGGTGGTGCCCGACTCCTTCACCCACGGCAGCGCCGCGCAGCGCGTGCGCTGGTTCCGCACCGGCTTTGAATCGGGTGACGTGGTCCGCTGCGACACCTTCGTCGCGAACCGGCTCTGAGCGAACCGGGCGCTAGGCCGGCGGCTTGGCGTGGGAATCGCCCCACGCCTCCAGGCAGGCGTCCTTCTCCAGCCAGATGCCGTTGAGCCAAGCCTGGAAACGCCGGCGGTAGTCGCGGTCGCCTTCGTAATCGGCGCCGACGAAGCCTTCCGGAATGGAGCGTTCGACCACGCGCACGCGCACGGTGCGGATGCGATCGGCGAACAGATCGGCCAGGCTCGGCTGGGCCCGGTCGTAGTGCACGGTGACATCGAGCACGCCGTCGAGGGCGTCGCCCATCGCGCCGAGCACGAAGGCCGCGCCGCCGGCCTTGGGCCGGAGCAAGTGGCGATAGGTGCTGCCCTGGCTGGCATGCTTGGCCGGTGTGAAGCGCGTGCCTTCGACGAAATTCATGATCGACACCGGCAGGGGCCGGAATTTTTTACAGGCCCGCCGCGTGGCCGCCAGGTCGCGCCCGGCCAGTTCAGGCCGGCGCGCCAGCTGGCTCTTGGTGGCGCGCTGCATGAAGGGGAAATCCAGCGCCCACCAGCACAGGCCGAGCACCGGCACCCAGATCAGCTGCCGCTTGAGGAAAAAGCGCAGCAACGGGATGCGCCGGTTGAAGACCTTCTGCAGCACGGGAATGTCCACCCAGCTGCGATGGTTCGCCAGCACCAGGTAATGGCCGCCGGGCCGCAGGGTCTCCAGGCCTTCGACCAGGAAACGGGTGCGGGTGAAGCCGTCGATCATGGCGCTGTTCACCGCGATCCAGCTCTCCGCGATGCCCGGCAGCCGGCGCTCGAGCCAGCGCTGCAGCGCCGGAACCGGCAGCAGTTTCACCAGCGCCGCGACGATGAGCAGCGGCCCGTGCAGCAGGGTGTTGGCGATGAACCCCAGCGCCGCAAGCGGAATGCGCAGCGCCGCCGGCAGGCGCAGGAACAGCGAAC